>JBCCIS010000011.1 GCA_039028155.1 Pseudomonadota bacterium | reverse complement strand
TGGAGGTCCAGGTCGGTTGAGCAACAACGCGGCGCGCCATCTAGAGCATTTTCCGTTTTGACGGAATCGGTCCCAGCCCGCTCCCCCGCCCGGCCACCCCGAGGATGCTGCCATGGGTGGCCGGGCGGGGGAGCGGGCTGGTGATGCCATTTGAACGGAAAATGCTCTAGTCCGATGGGGCCGGTGATGGCGCTCGTGCCAAGGCTGGACCGGGCGTGGCCCGACCCGGTGACAGGTTGATCCCGCGCAGCGCATACATGGCAACCGACAGCAGGACGAACAGGCCGACCGAGCCGCCGAGTAGCGCTAGCTCCTCGAGATCCAGCAAGACGTAGAGGTAGGCGTAGACGCCGGCCAGGATTGCCACGAACACCAGCGTCGCACCGAGCCTGCGGACCACCGACAGGGTGAAAAGACCGGTTTGCAGGACCACGGCCAGCGCGCTCACGCCAAAGGCGGCCGAGAAGCCGATGACCTCGGCAAGTGACAGCAGCAGGACGTAGAAGACACACAGAGCCGCGCCGACCAAGCCATAGTGCAGGACATGCAGTTTGGCGCCGAAGGAGACCTCGAGAATGAGAAAGGTCAGGAACGTCGCGACGAAGAACAGCAGACCGTACTTCACGGCCCGCTCGGTCTTCCGGTAGATCCCGACTTCCTCGACCAGGCGCACGCCGAATGCGGTTTCGTTTATGTCGACGATCACGTGGTTGAGCTGCGAGGCCGACCAGAACGAAGGATAGCCGCGCGCGTAGCCGGAGATGTCCCAGGTCGCGGCAAATCCGTCTGATCCAATCTCGCTCGCGACCGGCAGAAAACTTCCCTGGAAACTCGGCGCGGACCACGGCGACCGGATTGTCGCATGGGTCGACGTGGCCGTGGGCAGGATACCCAGATCGTGGCTGCCGGCGACTGTGTAGGTGATGGCGAAGACACCTTCATCGCCGGCGGATGCATCGTTGTCCCAACCTGCCGGCGCGCCCAGAGGCGTTTGGGTGCCCGGCATCACGGGGGATGTGGAAAGCGGCGTCAGATCGAGCGGCGCTGCGCGCCAAACCGTTTCGATCTCGCCACGGATCGTGCGGGCATCGGTCGTGTCCAGCCGCAGCATAGCGTTGTCCCAGTCGATGGCGATCATGTCGGCGGGGAACATGTCATCGGTGATTGGCGGGAAAGCGCCGTCTAACCGGACATCGGCGGCGTAAACCACGGCGTCGAAAATGCCGCGCCGCCTTATCTCCGGCGCCAAGCTGATGGCCATATCGAGGCTGGCTGGCAGGATCAAGAGACGATCGCGGACCGGATTGCCGGCGCCGCTGCCGTGTTGTTTGGTGCGGGTATAGGGGATTTCCAAGTAAGGGCCGGCAAGGCGCTGCGGCTCTCCCCAGACGGCGCCGATTTCCTGAACGACCTGTCGTTCGCGCGACCAGCGCTCGTCGATGAGATCACCGACCAGATAGAGCGGTATGAGCGCCAATACGGTCAGAACCGCGGCGGCAATCGCCTTGATCGTCAGGCCGTCGCTACGCGTACCTTTGGCCTGGCTTGATTGTGGCTGCTCCGCAGACGCAGCGTGACCATCCGACATGATCCCTCCCCCAAGATCGAATAAGGGAAGGCTCCGGGGGCAATCGGGACGCAAGATGGCGCAATCAAGGTTATAGCAAGGCGGTGCGCGTCCTGCGCGCGGTGTTGCTTAAGCGTAGTCGGGCACGACATAGAACATGGCCCGTGCCGCCTCGCCGGTGTAGTTCCAGAACTGATGCGGCGTGCCGCGCGGCAGGTAGAGGCAATCCTTCTCGCCCAACTCATACCAGTCGAAGCTGACCGGCAGGTGGACGTTGACGCGACCCTTCTCACACAAAATGACCTTGTCGCCACCCTCATGCACAACAACGTCGCCGCGAAATGAGGCCGGTAAGGTCAGGCTGCCCGCGGTCAATTGGTCAGTGCTGACATAAAGGGACTCGCGCACTTGGGAGGCCTGGCCCTGCAAGACGTGGAGCGCGTCATTCTCCGTCAGAGTGACGACGGCGCCGTCGCGCAGCCGGCGGTCGCGTTCGCCCGGTAAGGCAGCCGGCCACTTGCCCAAGAGATCTTGCCGCGCATTCGCAACCTCGCCCAACACCGGCTTGGTTTCACCGAACACGATTTCGGGCACGTCCGGCGGGCGTTCTTGAGGCGCGTACCAGTCCAGCACAACGGTCTCGGTCGCACCGAAGTTGAAACCGAAATGCCACTTGGCGCCACGCCAGAAGATCGCTTCGCCGGGCCGTGCGACGGCGACATCGCCTGTTTCCGGATCCTGGATCGTCAGTTCGCCTTCCAGGACATAATAGAAGCGGTTTTGGTCGAACATCGCTTTCCACCGCTCGGAACTGCGGAAGTTGCGGCCGGGTGCGAGCGTAAAGATCAGACAGCTGATCGACTGGCCGCGCCCGTAGATGATGTCGTTGACCTCGCCCGACTGCTCGTCGCCCCAAAGAAAGCGGCGAGTTTCGTCATAGCCCACGCGCATGGGCAGGTCGGCAAACAAGGGAACGTTCTTTGGTGCCTGAACCGCCTGTTTTTCCGCCATGACGCCCCCAACAAATCGATCGTCGGGGACTCTATCAGACGGCGATCAGGTGATCATGCCTCTCTCGCGCAGCATGGCGACGACCTGATCAGCACCCGCCTCGGCCGTCATGGTCTCTGTCTTCAAGACAAGCTCCGCGGCTTCTGGTGCTTCGTAGGGCGAGTCGATGCCGGTGAAGTTGGCGATCTTGCCGGCCCGTGCCTTCTCATAGAGGCCCTTGGGATCGCGGCCCTCGCACACCTCCAGCGGCGTGTCGACGAAGATCTCCATGAACTCGTTTTCAGCGACCGTCTCACGCGCCATGCGTCGTTCGCTGCGGAACGGTGAGATGAACGAGACCAGGACGATGATGCCCGCGTCGACGAACAGCTTCGCGACCTCCGAAACGCGGCGGATGTTTTCGACACGGTCGGCGTCAGTAAAGCCGAGATCGCGGTTGAGGCCGTGGCGCACGTTGTCGCCGTCCAGCACATAAGTGTGCCGGCCAAGCGCGTGCAGGCGCTTTTCGACAAGATTGGCGATGGTCGATTTGCCGGAGCCGCTCAGACCGGTGAACCACAGAATTCCCGGCGCCTGGCTCTTCAGCCGCGAATGGGCCGCCTTGTCGACATCCAGTTCCTGCCACGCGATGTTGGCGCCACGGCGCAGCGCGAAACTGATGGCGCCGGCGCCGACGGTGCCGTTGGTCAATCGGTCGACCAGGATGAAGCCGCCGGTCTGGCGGTTGTCCTCATAAGGATCGAACGGAATAGCCTGATCCAGCGACAAGTTGCACCAACCGATCTCGTTGAGGTGCAGGTCTTTCGCCGCCTGGTGGTCCAGCGTGTTGACGTTGACCTTGTACTTCAGTTCCGTGATCGTCGCGGTCACCGTCTTGGTGGCGCTTTGCATGATGTACTCGCGGCCGGGATAGAGCGGCTCATCGCTCATCCACAAGAGATGCACGCCGAACTGATCGGAGACCTCGCAAGGCTGGTCGCTTGCCGACAGGATGTCGCCGCGGCTGATATCGATTTCGTCTTCAAGTGTCAGGGTCACCGCCTGACCCGCTTGGCCGCTGTCGAGATCGCCATCGTAGGTCACGATGCGTTCGACCTTGCTTTGGCGGCCGGACGGCAGGGCGATGACCGGATCGCCCGGCTTGACGCTGCCGCCTGCGATCGTGCCGCTGTAGCCTCTGAAGTCCAGATTGGGTCGTGTCACAAGCTGGACCGGCAGGCGGAATGGCCGCGAAGCATCGTCGGTCGTGACGTCCACGGTCTCCAGATGCGCCATCAAGGTGGGCCCGTCATACCAGGGCATGCTGTCGCCTGTGGTCAGCACGTTGTCGCCCTTCAGCGCCGACATCGGGATCGCCGTGATGTCGTCGACACCCAAACCTTCGGCGAAGACGCGATAGTCGTTGACGATGGTACTGAACACATTCTCGGCGTAATCCACCAGGTCCATCTTGTTGACGGCCAGGACGATCTGGCGAATCCCCATCAACGAGACGATAAAACTATGGCGGCGCGTCTGGGTAAGAACGCCTTTGCGGGCGTCGACCAGGATGACCGCGAGCGAGGCGGTCGACGCGCCGGTCGCCATGTTGCGGGTGTACTGTTCGTGTCCTGGCGTATCGGCCACGATGAACTTGCGCCGGTCGGTCGAGAAAAACCGATAAGCGACATCGATCGTGATGCCCTGCTCGCGCTCGGCCTGCAGGCCATCGACCAGCAGTGCAAGGTCGACATCATCGCCGGTCGTGCCCGACACCTTGCTGTCGCGTTCGAGAGCGGCGAGCTGGTCTTCATAGATCAGCTTGGAGTCAAACAGCAGCCTGCCGATCAACGTGCTCTTGCCATCATCGACGCTGCCGCAGGTGATGAAGCGCAACAGGCTCTTGTGTTCCTGTTCGGCCAGGAACTGCTCGATGGACGGCTGGGCCGCGACTGCCTGATCGCTCGCCATCAGAAGTACCCTTCCTGCTTCTTGCGTTCCATGGATCCGGCCTGGTCATGGTCAATGACCCGGCCCTGACGCTCGGAGGTGCGCGCGATCATCATCTCCTCGATGATGGATTCGATATCGTCGGCCGTCGATTCCACGGCGGCGGTCAGCGGATAGCAGCCGAGCGTGCGGAAACGCACCGACTTCATCATCGGCTTTTCGTCCGGCAACAATTCCATGCGGTCGTCGTCGACCATGATAAGGCCGCCGTCGCGCTCCACCACCGGCCGGTTGGCCGCGAAGTACAGCGGCACGATCGGGATCTCCTCGCGGCGGATGTACTGCCAGATATCGAGCTCGGTCCAGTTGGAGAGCGGAAAGACGCGAATGCTCTCGCCCTTGCGAACCCGGGCGTTGTAGAGGTTCCACAGCTCCGGGCGCTGGTTCTTGGGGTCCCAGCGATGGTTGGCCGAGCGGAAGGAGAAGATGCGTTCCTTGGCACGGGACTGTTCCTCGTCGCGTCGGGCGCCGCCGAATGCTGCGTCGAATCTATGTTTGTCCAGCGCCTGCTTCAGCGCCTGGGTTTTCATGACATCGGTATGAAGCGCCGAACCGTGGGAAAAGGGTCCGATACCTTGTTCAACACCTTCCTGATTGGTGTGAACGATGAGGTCGAGCCCAAGTTCCGCTGCCAGGTTGTCGCGAAACTCGATCATCTCGCGGAACTTCCAGGTCGTATCGACGTGGAGGAAGGGAAATGGCGGTTTGGCGGGGTAGAACGCCTTTAGTGCCAGGTGCAACATGACCGACGAATCCTTGCCGATCGAATAGAGCATCACGGGTTTGCGAAACACCGCCGCAACCTCGCGCATGATGTAAATGCTCTCTGCTTCCAAATTTTCGAGATGGCTTAACGCCGCGCCGTCCCGCATGTCCGCGTCCGTTGTGTTTGACATAGATCCCCAGATGGAGTCGCCGACCAGACTTGTCCATATCGAAGTCACCGCGCTCACGTCGAGCTAAGGTAAACGGCCACAAAATGCAATAGTTTGACGGGTTTCGACTGGTAATTGAACGATCATTCAATTAAAACAGCATGGCAGACGGGCGGAAGGGCATGTGAGATGACAGGCAGATTGGATGGCAAAACGGCGGTCGTGACCGGCGGCACCAAGGGCATCGGGCGCGGCATTGTCGATCGCTTTTTAAGCGAAGGCGCTACCGTCGTGGTGACGGCGCGCAGCGCACCTGACCAGCCGTTCATCGACGGGGCGGCGGCGCACTTCTTGCCCGGTGATGTCGCGAAGCCCGACCATGCGAACGCCGTTGTCGGCGCCGCACTTGAGCGCACTGGCAGGGTCGACATTCTGGTGAACAATGCCGCCATTCAGGTCGAAAAGGCCCTACCCGACACCACCGAGGATGAGTGGGACCGAATCTTCGACGTCAACGTGAAGAGCGTTTTCAATTTCTGCCGGGCTGCCCTGGCGCAGATGACAAAGGCGGGGACCGGATCGATCATCAACATCGGCTCTTATGACGGCTTCATCGCCGATCCGGGGCTCGCGGCCTATTGCGCCACCAAGGGTGCCGTTCATGCGTTGTCGCGAGCCATCGCGGTCGATCACGGCGGCCAGGGTGTCCGCTGTAATGTCATCTGCCCGGGCTGGATCAAGACCGAGATGATGGACGCCTACCTCGCCAGCGTCCCCAATCCTGAGGAAGCGGCGAAGTTGCTGGATGCGAACCAGCCGATTGGGCGAATCGGTCGTCCCGACGATATCGCCAGCCTTGCCTTATGGCTGGCGAGTGACGAAAGCGCCTTCACCACAGGTCAGTTGATGGTCTGCGACGGCGGTCTGACCGCCCGGGCGTCCCAGCCGTGACCGCGCGCTTCAGGTGTCCGCCCACATCCTGAGCAGGTTGAAGCGCGCCTTCTCGAGTGTCATGAAGGCGTCGGACTCAGGGGCGCGCTGATGCAAGTCTTCGGCGACCGCCGCCAGTTCAAACAGGATCTGACGGCGCGCGGGGTCGCGTACGGTACTCTCGATCCAGGTGACGACGGCAAGCCGCTCACCCTGCGTAACCTCGTCGACGCGGTGGATAAAGTGGGTCGGGTAAAGAATGGCGTCGCCCGGCGGTAGCTTGATGCGCTGGGTGCCTGGCGCGGTATCGATAATCAGTTCGCCGCCTTCGTAACTGTCGGGGTCCTCAAGGAAGATCGTGATCGAGCAATCGACACGAAACGGCTGGGCGCCGCCCATGATGGCGTTGTCCATGTGATCGCCGTAGTGCATGCCCGGGCGATAGCGGCTCATGATCGGCGGCATGATGCGCCGCGGTCTGGCCAGGACCTGCAAGGTCTTGTTCTGCCACAGCCTGGCCAGAAGCATGCGGACCAGTTGTTCGCGGCCCTGCGCGCCAACAGCCAGTTCTTCGTTCATCTTGCGATCGGCGACCAGAAAACCGGCGGAATTCATGCCGTCAACGAATTCACCGGCCTTCGCCGCGTCGCGGACCGCCGCGACTTCCTCCGGTGAGATGATCTGGCGTATGATCTTGAGCATCAAACAGGGTCCCCGAGGGCATGGTGGATGAGCGGTTCTAACCTAATCCAAACATCACGAACACATCATGTGTAATCCCGGCGGCCACGAACTATCGTCTGCGTCATGATTATCGACGTCTTCTCCGATCCGATCTGTCCCTGGTGTTTCATCGGAAAGCGCCGGATGGAGCGTGCCTTCATCGACCTGCCGGCGAGCGAGCGGCCCCATGTGCGCTGGCGCGCCTTCATGCTGAACCCGGAAATGCCGCCTGACGGCATGGAACGCAACGCGTATCTGGCGCGCAAGTTCGGCAGTGGCCAACGCGCCGCGGAGCTTTACGACGTGATCGCCCAAACCGGTTTCGAGGAAGGCATCCTATTTGCCTTCGGCGATATTGCCCGCACACCCAGCACGCTCAACGCCCATCGCCTGATCCGCTTCGCCGACGACAAGGGTGTTCAGAACGACATCGTCACCGATCTGTTCGAGCGTTACTTCCTGAAGGGCGAGGATATCGGCGACCCCGATGTGTTGCGGGATGCGGCGGAACAGGTCGGTCTTGATGGCAATGCTGTCGCCGCTTTCCTGGAAAGCGATGAGGAACGCGACGCGGTTCTCGCCGATCACAACCTGGCGCAGCATATCGGCATCAGCGGCGTGCCTTGCTTCATTCTGGATGGCCGCTATGCGGTCTCCGGCGCGCAGTCACCGGACGTCTTCAAACGCATGATCGAGACGGCGACACTAACCGCCGCCGAATAGTCCCCCCTCATCTCACCTATTGTGCCGCGTTCACGGCCGGTTCGCCTGCGCGTGCAATAGCCGCCAGCCGCTCGATCAGCGTGCGGGTTCCGGTCAGGCGCTGATCGACATCTTCCCACACCCTGGTCGCGACGAGACGGTGGTCGGGGCGCAGTTTGACCATGCCGGCCTGCTCGGCGATGAAATCGACCAAGCCGGCAGGATTGGCGAACTGTTCGCCATGGAAGGCGACGCTGGCGCCGCGCGGGCCGGAATCCACCTTGGCGATGCCGGCCATGCGGCACAGGCCCTTGATCGCGACGATGTCCAGGAGGTTCTGGACCTCCTTGGGCAACTCGCCGAAGCGATCGGTGAGTTCCTCGGCCAGATCGTCGATCTCTTCCTGGCTTTCCAGCGCGGCAATCCGCCGGTAAAGACCGAGCCGGACGTCGAGGTCGCGCACGTAATCGTCGGGGATCAGGACGGCGGTGCCGATGTTGATTTCAGGCGACCAGGTATCCGCCGTGGTCTCGGCGCGGCCTTCCTGGGCCGCCTTGGCCGCGTGCACCGCCTCCTCCAGCATCTGCTGGTAGAGCTCGATACCGACCTCCTTGATGTGCCCGGACTGTTCAGTGCCCAAAAGGTTGCCGGCGCCACGAATGTCCAGGTCGTGGCTCGCCAGACTGAAACCGGCGCCCAGGCTGTCCAGGCGCTGCATCACCTCCAGTCGGCGTTCGGCCGTGCGGTTCAGTTTCTTGCCGGGCGGCAAGGTCAGGTAGGCATAGGCGCGCGCCTTGGCCCGACCGATGCGCCCCCTGAGCTGATAGAGCTGGGCGAGACCGAACATGTCGGAGCGGTAGACGATCATGGTGTTGACGTTCGGGATATCGAGGCCGGATTCGATAATCGTCGTTGAAATCAAGACATCGATCTCGGCGTCGTAGAAGGCGCCCATGACGTGTTCGAGATCGCCGCTCGCCATGCGTCCGTGGGCGATGGCAAAGCGCGCCTCGGGCACCAGCTCCTCGAGGCGCTTTCGGACCTTTTCCAGATCGGAAATGCGCGGGCAGACGAAGAAGGTCTGCCCGCCGCGCAGCTGTTCGCGCCGGATCGCCTCGCGCACGGTGACCGAATCGAAGGGCGTCACGAAAGTCCTGACCGCCAGGCGATCGACCGGGGCCGTGGCGATCAGGCTCAGGTCCTTAACGCCGGTCAGCGACATCTGAAGGGTTCGGGGGATCGGCGTCGCGGTCAGGGTCAGCACGTGGACGTTCGCCTTCATCTGCTTCAGGCGTTCCTTGTGTTTGACGCCGAAGTGCTGCTCCTCATCGACGATCAAGAGGCCCAGATTTTTGATGGTGACGTCCTTGGCGAGAAGCGCGTGGGTGCCGATCGCGATATCAATTGTGCCATCGAACAGGCCCTGCTTGGCGGCCTTGACGTCCTTGGTGCCGACAAAACGCGAGAGCTGCGCGATCTTGACCGGCAGGCCGCGAAACCGCTCGACAAAGGTCGCGTGGTGCTGGCGCGCCAGAAGCGTGGTCGGCACCACGACGGCGACCTGATAACCCGCCATGACGGCCAGGAACGCGGCCCTCAACGCCACCTCCGTCTTGCCGAAGCCGACATCGCCGCAGACCAGGCGGTCCATCGCCCGTCCCGCGGCCAGGTCGACCGCGACGTCGCCGATCGCGCGTTCCTGATCCTCGGTTTCGTGGAAGGGAAAGCGTGCGCAGAACTCGTCATAGAGCCCCTGTGGCGCGGTCATGCGCGGGCCGGACTGCAGTTTTCGTTCGGCTGCGACCTTCAGCAATTCGCCGGCAATCGCCTGAATGCGCTCTTTGAGCTTGGCGCGCCTGGATTGCCAACTCGCGCTGCCCAGGCGGTCGAGCTGTACGATCGTGTCGTGGGAACCGTAGCGTGACAGCACGTCGATGTTCTCGACGGGTACGAAGAGTTTGTCGTCGCCGTCATAGACGATGCGCAGGCAATCGTGCGGCGCCTCGCCGCGGGTCAGTGTCTGCAGCCCGTCGAACCGGCCGATGCCGTGATCGACGTGAACGACATAATCGCCCTCGCCGATCTGCGACGCCTCTGTCAGGAACCGTTCGGCGTCGCTTCTGGTGCGCTTGCGCGCCGGGCGGCCAATGCGGTCGCCGACGATGTCCTGTTCGGTCAGCACCAAAAGGCCCGGCGCTTCGAAACCGTGATCCAGGCTCAAAACGGCCGCCACGGCAGTATTGCTGGCGAGGCCTTCGGCGCCCTGCCAGTTTGCGATGTCTTCGATCGCCGGTACACCGTGATCCAGCAGCAGCTTGGTCAGACGATTGCGGCTGGCGACGGTCGCGCCGGCGACAATCACGCGGCGGCCTCCTTCCTGTTCGTGCTGCACGTGGCTGGCGACCTCGTCGAACAGGTTGACGTCGGTGCGCTGGCGCTCGGCGCTGAAGTCGTGAGCCCGTCGCCCGGCGGCGTCGATGATCACCGCGTCGCCGGACGGCGCCTCGCTGAATGGCGACATGGCGATGACCTCGGCATCGGCCAGCGCGTTGTCCCAGGCCAGTTCGTTCAGGTAGAGCCGCTCTGGCGGCACGGGTTTATAGGGCGGTGCCTCGTCGCCGGCTGGTTTGGCGTCCGCTTCGCCGACCCGATGGCTGAAGTGATCGCGGATCACCTCCAGACGTGCATCGCGCGCCTCGATGATGCGGTGGTCCAGCACGACGATGGGACTATCCAGATAGTCGGCGAGCGTTTCCAGGCGCTCATAGTAGAGCGGCAGCCAGTGCTCCATACCGGCGTAACGACTGCCGGCCATGACCGCCTCGAACAGTGGATCGTTTCCGGCGGCGATGCCGAAGAGCTCGTGGTAACCGCGGCGGAAGCGGGCGATTGTCGCCTCGTCCAGCAAGACCTCGCTCGCCGGGCGCAGCGATATTGTCTTGAGGCGTCCGGTCGAGCGCTGGTTCATCGGATCGAAGCGGCGTAGCGCCTCCACCTCGTCACCGAACAGATCGATCCTGACCGGTTGTGCCTCTCCAGTCGGAAAGATATCGACGATATCGCCGCGCAGCGCATAGTCGCCGGGCTCCATGACCGTACCGGTTCGGCTGTAGCCGCCGCGCGCAAGCAGCGCCTGGAGCGCGTCGCGGTCAAGCTCCTCGCCCATGGTGATGGCCAGCTTGGCGCCGCGCAGCACCTCACGCGGCGGCACACGCTGCAGAAATCCGCCGGCTGTCGTGATCACGATCTGCGCGCGCGCCTCACCGTCGGCCAGGGCCGCCAAGGCGGCGACCCGTTCGCCGGAGACGGTCGGATTGGGTGAAACGCGGTCATAGGGCAGACAGTCCCAGGCGGGGAACGCCAGGACCTCCGCCTCAGGCACAAAGAACGCCAGCGTATCCGCCAGGCTCGCGGCGCGCTCCGCATCGCGCGCGACCACCACGATGTCGCGGCCCGCTGCCTGGCGGCTGATATCGCCCAGCAGCAGGGCGTCGAGCCCTTCCGGCGCGCCACAGATGATGGTGGAACGTGTCTTGTCCAGGCGATTTACTATGTTTTCGATCATGTTACGTCGATAATTTAAACTCTAAGAAGAGGTCGACAACGTCGTTAGCCTGGTGTTCCGGGGCTGGTCGGCGCCGGCAATACCATGCGTAGATCTCCGGATCCGGTTGGTTCAGCAATAGTTCGAAGCGATGGAGCTGGTCGTCGTCGAAGTCTCTTAGGTGCTCATCGGCAAAGCTGCCCAGAAGCAGATCCATCTCCAGGATGCCGCGATGCCATGCGCGGTAGCGCAGCCGCTTGCGGCGCGGGTCGAGGTCGGTCTGATCAGCTTCGGCCATTGCTAAGGTCCTGTTGATGGCTGTCCATCTATCGCGTCGTTCGCCGGATGTCACCCGGCGTTGCCTGTTGCTTTCTTAGCTGCATCGCCGGCCCGCTCCCCCACCCGACCACCCATGGCAGTATCCTCGGGGTGGTCTCGGCGAAAACGCCTCTCGGCGTTTTGCCCCGGTGGCGGGGGAGCGGGCTGGTACCGATTCTGCGTAACGCATTAGACTGGCGGCATGCGCCCGGAGATCCTGTTTCCCGTCTTCATGCCGGTCACCGGCCTGCCCGGCATTGGGCCCCGGCTTGCCAAGCTGGTCGAGCGGGTTGCGGGCGAACGGGTCGTCGACTTGCTGTGGCTGCTGCCCACCGGCATGGTCGACCGGCGTCACGCTCCGGATATCCGCGACGCGGAGCCCGGCCAGATCGTCACCTTGCGGCTGACGGTCGGCGAGCACCAGCCGCGGCGCAACCGCCGCCAGCCCTACCGCATCATCTGCACCGACGATACGGGTTCCCTCATGCTGGTCTTCTTTCACGCCAAGGAAGACTACCTGAAGCGAACACTGCCGACCGGTGAGCTAAGGATCGTGAGCGGCAAGCTGGAGCGTTATGGCGACCGTCTTCAGATGGTGCATCCCGACCACATTGGGACCGAGGAGGAGTTTGCCGAACTGGCCCGGGTCGAGCCGGTCTATCCGTTGACCGAGGGCCTGACGCCAAAAACGCTGGCCAAAGCCATGCGCGCCGCACTCGACATGGCGCCCGAGCTTCCAGAGTGGCAGGACCCGGCCTATGCGGCCAAACAGGCCTGGCCGCCTTGGCAAGAAGCCTTGCTGGCGGCCCACCATCCGCGTGACCGCCATGATCTGAATCCGCAGGCCTTGTGTAGGCGCCGCCTCGCCTTCGATGAACTTCTCGCCAACCAGCTCGCGCTGGCGCTGGTCCGGGCGTCGCAAAAGAAGGCGCGCGGGCGGCCGCTTCACGGCGACGGCCAACTGCGTGAGAAGGCGCTGGCGAAGCTGCCGTTTTCTCTGACGGGCTCGCAACAGACGTCGCTCAACGAAATCGCCGCCGACATGGCGAGCGAAGAACGCATGCTTCGTCTGCTGCAGGGCGATGTCGGCAGCGGCAAGACGGTCGTTGCCTTGATGGCCATGCTGATCGCGATCGAGGCCGGTTGCCAGGCGGTCCTGCTGGCGCCGACCGAAATCCTGGCGCGCCAGCACGCCGCGACGATCGGCACCTTGATCGCGCCCCTAGGCCTGAAGACCGTGCTCTTGACCGGTCGCGACAAGGGCAAGAAACGCAGCGAGAAACTCTTGGCGTTGGCCGACGGCTCGGCATCGATCGCCATCGGCACGCACGCCCTGTTCCAGGACGATGTCGAGTACCGTGACCTCGGCCTCGCGGTAATCGACGAGCAGCACCGGTTCGGCGTGCATCAGCGCCTTATGCTGACCGGCAAGGGGCGCGGCGTGCACGTGCTGGTCATGACCGCGACGCCGATCCCGCGCACCCTGCAAATGACCGCGTTCGGCGATCTCGATGTGTCGCGGCTGACGGAGAAACCGGCAGGCCGCCAGCCGATCGCGACACGCGCCATGCCGCTGGAGCGGCTTGATGACGTCATCACACGGGTACGCCGCGTCATCGATGACGGCGCCCAAGTTTACTGGATCTGCCCCCTGGTCGAGGAGTCCGAGACCGGCGATCTGGCCGCCGCCGAAGAACGCTATGCGTCCCTGGAACGGCTGTTCGGCGACAAGGTCGGCCTCGTGCACGGCCGCATGAAAGGTCCCGAGAAGGACGCGGTCATGGAGCGTTTCGTCGACGGCGCGATCAAGGTCCTGGTCGCGACCACGGTGATCGAGGTCGGCGTCGACGTGCCCAACGCCACCATCATGGTGATTGAGCACGCCGAACGGTTCGGCCTTGCCCAACTACATCAATTGCGGGGCCGTGTCGGTCGCGGCACCAAAGCGTCGGCCTGCCTGCTGCTTTATGCCGCGCCGCTCGGGGTAACGGCAAAGGCGCGCATCAACATTCTGCGCGAGACTGAAGACGGCTTTGTCATCGCCGAGGAGGACCTGCGCCTGCGCGGCGCCGGCGAACTGCTGGGGACACGGCAAAGCGGTTTTCCCGAGTTCCGTCTGGCCGACGTGATCGAACAGGCAGAGCTGCTGGCCGCGGCCCGCGACGATGCGCGTCTTATCCTGGACCGCGACCCGGAGCTTGCCAGCGACCGCGGCAAGGCACTGCGGGTCCTGCTCTATCTGTTCGAGCGTGACTCCGCCGTGCGCTTGCTTCGATCCGGTTAGGCTTGGCTGTCGTCGATCCAGGTCTCCTGATAGGGCCAGCCGGCGCCCATCTGGTTGGCCGGGCTGCCGTGGAAGTTCTGAATGCGTTTGGTGATACCGTTGATGTCGTTGGTGAAAAACGGAATGAACGAACCACCGTCGTCATGCAGCAGCGTGCAGGCCTCACAATAGATCTCCAGGCGCCTCTCCGGATCGGTTTCGACGCGGCCCATGGCGAGCAGTTCGTCAAACCGTTCGTTGCACCACCCGGTCTCGTTCCACGAACCCCCGCACTGATGTGCGATCGTTAAGATCAAGTCGGCGGTCGGGCGCGAATTCCATCCGGTCACGCAGAGCGGTACCTGCATCCAGGTATGGCTCCAGTAACCGTCGTCTGGCACGCGGTTGATGTCGATCGTGACGCCCGCCTGTTTGGCCTGCTCCTGCAAGACCAGACTGCAATCGATTGCGTTCGAGTTGGCCGCGTTCGAGACATTGAGTTCGATCGAGGACAGGCCCGACTTATCCCAATAGAACTTCGCCTTATCGGGGTCGAAGTCGTGCTGCGGGATATCGCGACAATAGGTCGGCAGGCCGGGGTTGACCGGAAAATCGTTTGCCACCTGGCCGTGACCGAGGAGGACGTTGTCGACGAGGTACTGGCGATCGACCGCATGCTTGAGCGCGAGGCGCACGTTGACATCGTCGGTCGGCGCCCGGTCCGTCATCATGATCCAAGCGAACCACGCTCCAGACGCCGAGGAGATGATTTCGACGCCCGGGTCCTGCTCCATCAGATTGGCGACCTTAGGCTCGATGTTGCGGATAATGTCGACATCGCCGGTCCTGAGCGCGTTCGAGCGCGCGACGTTATCGGGAATGCCCATGGTGATGAAGCTATCGACGTGACCGGCATCGGCGTTCCAGTAGTTGGTGAACTTCTCGGTGACCGATTCCTGTCCCGGCGAGAACTCGACCAGGCGATAGGTGCCCGTCCCGTTGACCGGGTCGCCGTCGACCCATCCCTCGGCAACGATCGACGTGTGGTAGTCGTAGCCCAGCATGACCGGGAAATCAGCGTCGCCCGAGTTGAGCGTGATCTTCACCACATGGTCGCCATCCGCCTTCATATCGACGATCGGCGCCAACAAAGGCTTGGCCGGTGACTCCGAACCTTCCTTGATGTGTTCGGTAATCGAATAGATCACGTCGGCCGAGGTGAACGGCTTGCCGTCGTGAAACTCGACGCCTTTGCGCAGCTTGAACGTCCATTCCGTGGCGTCCGCGTTGGTCTCCCATTCTGTGGCGAGGTTTGGTACGAGTTGCATGTCACGGTCGAGGTTCGTGATTCGGTCATAGACCTGATAGGAACGTTGGATGTCGGTGGAGTTCGTCATCTTGGTCGGGTCGAAGGTCTCCTCCGAGCCCGCGTATTCGGTCGCGACCGATACGGTGCCACCCGCTTTCGGTTCTGCCGCGACACCGTGGTGCGACAACAAGGTCGTGGCGGCTGCGGCCGTGACGCCTAAGGCGCCGGCGTGGCCGACAAACGTACGCCGGTCCATGCGACCGGCCTTCACCTCGCCAACCATCCACGTGAGTTTCGTGTTGTCCATGACCTGCCCTTCCCTGCTTGATGATGTATTCAATCATCCAAGGACGCTGGTCGATGCGCACGCCTTGCCGCGACCTTCGCCAGCGCCTCGGCACCCGTGTTTGGAAAGTTTACATCTTCGCGCGCGTTTCCAAAGCAGGAAACGCAGGTCCGGCGTCGCCTGTGTCAGTCTGCGGCTTGGCTGTTGCCGCCCTTGACCGGCACCGGTTCTTTGACCGCGCCCTTGGCCATCTCAGGTGTCACGACGCCACCGGAGATGACGAGCTTGATACCCTGCTCGACGGTCATGCTGAGGAAGATGACGTCCGTCTTTGGCAGAAACAGGAGATAGCCGGATGTCGGGTTCGGCGTGGTCGGCAGGAAAACGTTGACGACCTCGTCCTGGATAGCGTCCTGCACCTCGCCCTTCGTCGTGCCGGTAGCGAACCCGATCGCCCAGCAGCCTTGCCGCGGGTACGGGATAAGCACGACGTCTCGAAACGCCCGCGAATTCTGGGTGAAGACGGTCTCGAAGATCTGCTTCAGCGCCGAATAGATGCTGCGCACGATCGGCATACGATCGAGCAGGTTCTCGCCGACCCGAACGACCGTGCGGCCGACCAGCCCGGTGGTCAGCCAACCGATGAGGGTCAGCACGATTACCATGATGACGACGCCGATGCCCGGGACGGCGAACGGCAGATAGGTCTCGGGGTTGTAGCGAAGTGGGATCAGCGGAACGATCTTCTCGTCGATCAGGTTGATGACCAGCGAGACCAGATAGATCGTCAATGTGATCGGCGCGACGACGATAATGCCGGTGATGAAGTAGTTACGGCATCTAAGCCAAAAGCTCCGCTTGGGCGGATGCGGGTCGTCGTGTGTACCTTTTATGTCGCTCATGGGTCTCCACGGGGCGATTCGGGCGCACTATGGGGACCAAGCCGGCCCGACGCAAGCAAGCGCGCACCACGATGTGATCGCGGTTTGAGTCATCCGATCACCGGTTTCCGCGAGTAAACTGTGATAGACCGTTCTTATCCAGGATACCTGATGCCGACCGATCACCCGTCTCATCCAACGCTGGCCGCACTGGCGACCGCCGTACCCCGGCATGTGTTAAGTCAAGACGACGTGAGAACGGTGGGGGAGCGCCTTTTCCACGCGGATTTCCGCGATCTCGACCGGATGCTCGCCGTCTACCCGAATGCCGGTATAGAGCGGCGATACTCCTGTGTGCCGCTGGAATGGTATTTAAACGAGCACAGCTTCGGCGAACGCAATGCGCTCTACATCGAGAACGCCGTCGCGTTGCTTGAGGAGGCCGCTGCCCAGAGCTTGGACCAGGCTGGACTGACGCCCGGCGATATCGACATCATCGTGGTGGTCTCGACATCCGGCATCGCGACGCCAAGCCTTGACGCTCTGCTCATGGAAACGATGCCGTTCCGCCGCGACGTCATGCGGCTGCCGATCTTCGGTTTGGGATGCGCCGGCGGGGTGATCGGGCTGTCGCGCGCCGCGGCGATGGCCCGCGCCCACCCCGGAGCTCGCGTCCTTTATCTTTGTGTCGAGCTGTGTGGCCTGACCTTCCGTCACCTCGACCGCTCCAAGAGTAACTTCATCGCCACGGCCCTCTTCGGCGATGGCGCCGCCGCCGCCGTTATTGCGACGGATATCGATGGCGCGGCGATGACCCATTGGGGCGAGCACACCTGGCCGCAATCGCTCGACATCATGGGCTGGAACATTGTCGACGACGGTTTCGGCGTGCTGTTCTCACGCGATATCCCCGCGATGGTGCGCCAGGAGTTTCGCCGGGTGACCGAGGACTATCTGAGCAACCAGGCCATCGGCCTCGACGACATCGATGCGTTCCTGTGTCACCCAGGCGGCGCGAAGGTTGTCGCGGCGTTGGAAGACGCGCTCGACCTCGGCCCCGACGCCCTCGCGCTGTCACGTGAGACCTTGCGCGACTACGGCAACATGTCGGCGGCGACGGTTCTGTTTGTCCTGGCGCGCGCGCTGGACCAGGGAAAACCTGGCCGTTGTCTCCTGTCGTCGCTGGGGCCGGGTTTTTCGGCCGGTTTCCTAACCCTCGACGCGGCCTGATGTGGCTCTACGCTATCGTTGCGTTTGTGGTCCTGCAGCGGCTGGCCGAGCTCGTCGTATCGGCGCGCAACACAAAACAGCTTCTGGCCGCCGGCGCCCATGAAGCCGGTCGCAGCCACTACCCGCTGATTGTTGCACTCCATGTTCTGTGGCTGATCGCGCTGCTCGTCTTTGTCGACCCGGCGACCGCGCCGAACTTCTGGCTGCTTGGCGCTTTTGTTTTGTTGCAGGCGGCGCGCGTCTGGGTCCTCGCAAGCCTGGGACCGCGCTGGTCGACACGCATCATTGTGCTGTCCGATGCGCCGCTCGTGGTTCGTGGTCCCTACCGCTTCATGCGCCATCCGAACTATGCGATTGTCGCCGCTGAAATCGCGGTGCTGCCGCTCGCCTTCGGCGCCTGGCAGATCGCCCTTGTGTTCACGGTCTTGAACGCAGCGATGTTGTGGTGGCGCATTCGTGTCGAAGATGAAGCGCTTGGTCGTCGTTGAGCGGACCGACCGCAGGGGCTAGGTTGGCCGTACACACCAAAGGACGTCACCGTGGCAGATTCTGACCCCAGACCCGTCGTCTTCGGCGCGACCTATAGCGTCTACACGCGCATCGCGCGGATGGCGCTCGCCGAAAAAGGCGTCGACTATCGCCTGGAAGAAATCGATATCTTCGCAGAGGACGGCCCGCCGGACGGCTACCTGGACCGCCATCCTTTCGCGCGCATCCCGGCGTTTCAACACGGAGACGTCAACCTCCACGAGACCGCCGCGATCTGCCGCTATGTCGATGAAGCGATTGACGGACCCACGCTGACGCCGAGCGATCTTGCGACCCGCGCGTTGATGGCCCAGACGATCGGCGTTCTGGACAGCTATGCCTATCGCGCCCTGGTCTGGGATGTTTTCGTCGAGGTGGTCGCCAAACCGCAGGAAGGTGGCGAGACCGATGCGGCGCTTGTCGATGCCGGCATGAAAACCGCGGCGATCGTCACGGCGATACTGGATGGTCAGCTAAAGCGATCGGCGTACCTTGCCGGTGACAACGTCAGCCTGGCCGATGTTCACGCTTGGCCGATCTTCGACTACTTCCAACGGGCACCCCAAGGCCGTGACCTCATCAGCGGCTGCGGCAAGCTGTCGGCGTGGACCGCGACCATGGCCGCACGTGATGCGGCGAAGGCAACAGCCTATCCAGATTGAGTGAGTTTGGTTGAATGACTGATCCTAGTGATCGCGAGCCGGCACGGGACCCGCAAGACCTGGAGCGTCTGCTGATCGCACGCCAATGGGCAGGTGATGTCGAGGGCATGGTCGCTCTCTACGAACCGAATGCCATCCTCGATCCCGGTGACGGGCGGTTGGCGGTCGGCAGAGAAGCAATCAGGACGTTGTTCGCGGATGCCGTCTCGAATGGTGAGAAGTTCAGTGCCGGCGAGCAGAGCCCCGCCGTCGTCAGCGGAGATCTGGCATTGACGTCGACCCACCTTCCCGACGGCAGTGTGACTGCTGAGGTCGCCCGCCGGCAGGATGACGGCACGTGGTTGTGGGTCATCGATCGATATGCGGTGGCTTGAGCCGGTGCCGCGCTGACCTTCGTCAACCTTTGTGTAGGCTTCACGCTTCGCGGTGTCTCATTTACAACTTGGTTTCGACTTCGCTCTTCGGCGCATTTGACAAGCCTGTCAGGTCACGACGTCGACGCACCACAGGTAACCCTCGGGGTCGTAGATGAAGGCTTCGCGCGTGCCGTGGCCTTTCGTCGTCGCGGGTTCGAGCACCTTGTAACCCAGACGATCGGCCGCGGCGCAGGCTTCGTCTGGATCGCGGCCGTGGACACGGATCTCGCAGCCGATGCCGCGGTCCAGGTCGGCGGTCAGGCTGCGAAAGAGCGGGTGGCCGTCATAGGTGTGGTCGGCATGCAGCATCCATGTGGTGTCGTCGTAAGCGAACGACGCGAAGTCGACGCAAACGTACTCGGCCTTGGCACCCAGAACTTCGGTATGGAAGGGAACGCAGTGCTCGACCTCGCGCACCAGAAGGTTCAGCGTCACGCCCTTCATGCGTTTGGCGTAGTCGCCGGTCGACATCCACCAGTCGTCGGGATTGCTTTTGACAGTCATTCGATGCCCCTTCTCTATTCGCCCGTGATCGCCCAGCCGCCGTCGACGACGAAGGTCTGACCGGTGGTCCATCGGCTGGCCGGCGCAGCAAGGTAGACGGCGATGCCGGCAAGGTCGATGGGATCGCCGATACGGCCCAATGCCGTCGCCTTCTCCGCCGCGGCCAGGCTGTCGGGGTCTTCCCAAAGCGCCTTGGCGAAGTGCGTCTTCACCAGGCCCGGTAGAATGGCGTTGGCGCGAATGCCATCCGCTCCGTGGGCCACGGCCAGGTTCTTCACCATCTGCACGTCCGCGGCCTTGGTCAGGCAGTAGGTCCCCAGGTAGTCGCTGCCGTGCAGCGCGCCGGTCGACGACACGATGACAATGGAACCGTCGCCACGCTCGGCCATCCCGGGTATCACCAAACGGCACAGCTTCATGACGTTGCGGACATTGACCAGCATGGTCTTGTCGTACATGTCGTCGGGGATATCCAGGAACGGACCGTAATGCGGGTTGGCCGCGGCGTTGCACACCAGCGTGTCGATGCGCCCCCACGCACCCAGGGTCGTCTCGACCAGCGACTCCAGTTGATCGGCATGGCTGACATTGCACGGCACGGCCATCGCTTCGTAACCCATCGACGTCAGCGTCTCGGCGACCTCCAGACAGCTCGCCTCCTTGCGGCTGGAGATCACGACGCGCGCGCCGTGAGCCGCCAGGGCTTCAGCGGCCGCGCGGCCGATGCCGCGCGTCGAGCCGGTGACGATGGCGACCTGGCCTGACAGGTCAAACAGCTGCTTCGGGTTGCTCATCGTCGTCTCCTTGGGTCTGTGATTTCGCGGGTTGGCGCAGCCTGCTCGCCGGGATCTTGCGAACACGTTCGCGCCCGATCAGCCAGGTGTCGAAGCCGCCGGGAAAGAGCTCGGCAAAGGCCTCGTCGAAGACATCCAGGCCGCCGGTATAGGCGCCGAACGCCGGAAGAACGGTGCGGACGCCATTGCTGGCGAAGCAGCGTCGCCGCAGCGATTTGCCCCGCACCCTGACGGTGGCGCAGGGATGCAAATGGCCCGCGATTTCGCCGGCGACGCCGCTGGCCTGGGGTTCGTGGCGGAACAGCAGCGGGCCGATCGCAATCTCCTCGACACGTTTGCCGCCAATGTCATCGGGCAGTTCGGGATCGTGGTTGCCGGCGATCCAGATCCAGTCGCGCGATCCCGTCAGTTTTTGGATGCTTGTGCGATCGTCGTCGTCCAGGCGTCGACCGGCATCGGTATCGTGAAAGCTATCGCCCAGGCACAGCACGACCTCGGGTTGGCGGCGCGCGATCACGTCGCCGAGCGCTTCGAGTGTGGCGCGGCTGTCATAGGGGGGCAGGAAGAGGCCGGCGCGCGGCGCGTAAGATGTGCCTTTCTCAAAATGCAGGTCAGCGACCGCCAGCACGCCGTACTCCGGCCAGTAGACGGCGCCCGACAGATCGACCTCCAACGTAACCCCGTTGACGATCATAACATCCGGGTCGCGTCGTCGATCAGTTCGGCCTCGACCTCGTCAAGCAGGTCGTCCATCGCCTCGCCCTGCACCATCTGCTTACTGATCTCCAGCATGATGGGAACGGCGAGCGGCGACACCTGTTCGAGCTCCTTAACCACGATCCGCCCCTTGATCCGTTTCAGCATGTCGCCCAGCCGGCGCACGTCGAGCAACCCGCCGGCCGCCTCCGCCCATGTCGCCTGCAGCAAGACGTGGTCGGGTTCGTAGCGCCGCAAGACGTCATAGATCAAATCAGAGCTGAAGGTCACCTGCCGGCCGGTTTTTTCTTTGCCTGGGTGACGCCGTTCGATCAGCCCAGCGACAACCCCGACATTGCGGAAGGTGCGCTTGAGAAGGCTGGACTCCGCCATCCACTCCTCGAGATCGTCGCCCAGCATGTCCTCGTCAAACAGAGCATCAACCGCTTCGACCGGCTTCAGGCCCCAGATCGCGAGAGCGTAGTCGTTGCACATGAAGCCGAGCGGGCCGAGGCCACGCCGGTCCATGCGACGGGTCAAGAGCATGCCGAGTGTCTGGTGCGCGGGCCGGCCTTCGAAGGGGTAGCAGACCATGTAGAACTTGCCGCCGCGCGGGAACGATTCGACCAGCAGGTCACCCGGCCTGGGCAGGACCGAGCGCCAGGCCTGAATGTCCAGCCAGTTGCGGACGTCGGCGGGTAGTCCGCGCTGGCGGTCTTTGGAGGCCAGGACGGCGCGCAACCGTTCGGCGACGTTGGTGGTCGGCGGAAACTTGCCGCCGCCATAGACCGGTACCTGCGGCTGATCGGACTTGGCGGGGCTGACGATGACGACCATGTCGCGGATGCCTTCCAGGCTCCAGATCTGACCGGCGAAGGCGAAGGTGTCGCCGGGCTCCAGCCCCAGGATGAACCGCTCTTCGATCTCGCCGATCTCGCGACCGCGCTTGCGCTTCACCTTTAGGACCGGGTCCTCGACGATGGTGCCGACATTCATGCGGAACTGCTGGACCATGCGCGGGTTGGCGATGCGCAGCCGCCCGTCCTCTGTCGGGTAAAGGCGCTTGTACTTGTCGTAGGCGCGCAGCGCGTAACCGCCGGTCGCGACGTAGTCGAGAACACGGTCGAACAGCGCGCGGTCGATGCGCGCATAGGGCGGCACGGCGATGATCTCTTCATAGAGAGCATCGGGGTCGAATGGTCCGCTGCACGCGACCGCCAGAATGTGCTGGGCCAGCACGTCGAGCCCGCCATCGTCGCGCGGCGCGCCATCGATGACACCGTCGCCGATGGCTTCGAGCGCCGCCTGGCATTCCAGAAGTTCGAAGCGGTTGGCCGGCACCATCAACGCCTGGCTCGGCAGGTCGAGCCGATGATTGGCGCGGCCGATGCGCTGCAGCATGCGCGAGATGCCCTTCGGCGCACCAACTTGGATAACCAGATCGACCGAACCCCAGTCGACGCCCAGATCAAGTGTCGAGGTGCAGACGACAGCGCGCAGCGTGCCGCGTGTCATCGCCGCCTCGACCTTGCGGCGGTTCTCCACCGAGAGTGAGCCATGATGAAGCGCGATCGGCAGGTTGTCGTCGTTGAGGCGCCAGAGCTCCTGGAAGATGATCTCGGCCTGGCTGCGCGTGTTGACGAAGATCAGCGCCGTCTCAACGCTCTTCAGGATCTCGTAGATCTCGGGGAAGGCATGGCGCGCCGTATGGCCGGCCCACGGCACCCGCGCGCCGGACACCAGGATGCCGATATCGGGCTTGGCGCCACCGGATACCTGGATGCGCTTCACGTTGTCGCCCGAACCAAGATAACCCTCGAGCTTCTGAGGTTCGGCGACCGTGGCCGACAACCCGACACGCCGGTGCCCGGGCGACAGCGCCGCCAGGCGGGACAGCCCGAGGGCGAGTTGGTCGCCGCGTTTGGTGCCGGCGAGCGCATGAAGTTCGTCGATAACGACGAAACGCAGGTTGCCGAACAGGCGCGGCGCGTCTTCATAGGAAATCAGCAGGGCGAGCGATTCCGGCGTCGTCAGCAGGATGTCCGGGGGATCGCGGCGCTGGCGCTGACGACGCGACGACGGCGTATCGCCGGTGCGCGCCTCCAGCCGGATCGGCAGGCCCATGTCCGCGACGGGTGTTTCGAGGTTGCGTTTGACGTCGACCGTAAGCGCCTTCAAGGGCGAGACATAGAGCGTGTGCAGCCCTTCGCCTGCCGCGCCGCCGGCCAGATCGATCAGGCTGGGCAGGAAGCCGGCCAGCGTCTTACCGCCGCCGGTTGGCGCGATCAGCAGACATGAGTGGCCGCCGGCGACCGCCTCGACCATTTGAAGCTGATGGGGATGGGGCGCCCAGCCCTTTGACTCGAACCAGCCGGTGAAGCCTGACGGCAGAACGGCCGGGGGGCTGGATGTTGCGGAAACGAGCGCCATATGGGCATCATAGCGTTTGGCGACAAAAGGGGAACACACATGGCCGGTACGGCGCCGACTTGGCTGAGGCCCGTTCCGGGCGGCCTCTATTGCGCGCCCGGCGACTTCTACGTCGATCCGACCCGTGCGGTCGATCGTGCCGTCATCACCCACGGTCACGCCGACCACGCCAGGGCGGGCCACGGCAAGGTGCTGGCAACGGCTGAGACGTTGGCGATCATGGCGGCGCGCTACGAGGAAGAAGACACACCAGGCCGCCAAGCCTTGGCCTATGGCGAAGCGGTCATGGTTGGCGAAGTCACCATTCGTTTGATCCCGGCGGGCCATGTGCTGGGCAGCGCGCAGGCGGTTCTCGAGTACAACGGCGAACGCATTATCGTCTCCGGTGACTACAAACGACGCCACGACCCGACCTGCGCGCGTTTCGCGGTCGAGCCGTGCGATCTCTTCATCACCGAGGCGACCTTCGGCCTGCCGGTCTTCCGGCATCCCGACGATGGCGAGGAGCTGGGCAAGCTCTTGGCATCCCGGCAGACTTTCCCTGAGCGCGCCCACCTTGTCGGCGCCTATACGCTGGGTAAGGCGCAGCGCATCATCGTTCGGCTCCGGGAACTCGGCTTCGACCGGCCGATCTATATCCACGGCGCACTTGAGGGCATTAATCGGATCTACACGCGGTTCGGCATCGATCTCGGTGAGTTGCGCCTGGTGATGGAGACCGAGAAGAAGGAGATGGCCGGCGAAATCGTTGTCGCGCCACCCTCGACGCTGAACGAGCGCTGGTCACGCCGCCTGCCCGATCCCGTCACCGTCTTCGCGTCCGGCTGGATGCGGGTGCGTGCCCGCGCCCGCCAGCGTGCCGTCGAACTGCCGCTGGTCATCTCCGACCACGCCGATTGGGATGAACTCAACACGACACTGGACGATGTCGGCGCACCCCATGTCTGGGTCACGCACGGGGCGGAAGAAGCCCTCGTCCATGCGGCAACGGAGCGCGGTTTCGCGGCCAAGGCGCTCGCACTGATCGGCTATGAGGACGACGCCGAATGAAGGCGTTCGCAGACCTGCTCGACCGGCTCGCCTACCAGCACAGCCGCAACGCCAAGCTGGAGCTGATCAAGCGTTATGTGGCGGACGCGCCGGACCCGGATCGCGGTTACGCCATAGCCGCCATGACCGGCGGGCTGGAGTTCCGCTACGCCAAGGCGGGCCTCGTGCGCGGCCTGGTCATGGAGCGGGTCGATCCCATCCTGTTCGGCCTCTCCTATGATTATGTCGGCGATCTCGCCGAGACCGTCGCACTGATCTGGCCGCCGGAACCCGGCGCCAATCGCATACCACCGCTCGGCGAACTCGTGGAGACGCTGAGCCAGGCAGGCAAGAGCGAGTTGCCAGGCGTGTTGGCGCGTCTGTTCGATGCGATGGGGCCGAACGAGCGCTGGGCGACCATCAAGCTGATCACCGGCGCGCTGAGGGTCGGCGTGTCGGCCCGGCTGGCCAAGACGGCGCTCGCCTCTCAGTGGGGCCGTGAGCCCGATGAGATCGAGGAGGTCTGGCATGCCGTCGAGCCGCCTTACGAAGACCTCTTCGCCTGGCTGGAGGGACGCGGTCCCCGCCCGGATCCCGCCAAGAGCGCGGCGTTTCGCCCGGTTATGCTGGCGCATCCCCTGGAAGAACGGGATCTCGAGACCCTGGATCCCGCCGATTATCGCGCCGAATGGAAGTGGGACGGCATCCGGGTGCAGGTCGTCGGCGAAGCCGGACGCCTCAGGCTTTATTCAAGAACCGGAGACGAGGTCGGCGCGTCGTTTCCCGATCTGGTCGGCGCCCTGGATATCGATGCGACCTTGGACGGCGAGCTGCTTGTCGTGCGCGATGGCCACGTCGCGCCCTTTAGCGATCTCCAGAAACGACTGAACCGTAAAACTGTTAGTAAAAAGATGCAATTAAGCCATCCAGTTCACGTTCGACTTTATGACGTGTTGATGGAGGGTAGTCAGGATGTTCGCGACATTCCGTTCGACGAGCGGCGCGGGCGCCTGGAGGCTTGGTTCGCCGCCAACCAACCGCCACTGATGGATCTTTCGGTCCAGGTGCCGTTTGCCGCCTGGGACGAGCTGGCGGCGCTTCGTGAGGGCGAGCTGGCGCCCGGCGTCGAAGGGTTGATGCTGAAGCGCGGCGACAGCGCCTATGTGCCGGGCCGGCCGAAAGGCCCGTGGTTCAAGTGGAAACGCGACCCGTTCCTGGTCGATGCGGTCTTGATGTACGCCCAACGCGGCCACGGCAAGCGCTCGTCGTTCTATTCGGACTACACGTTTGGTGTCTGGCGCGACGGCGATCTGGTGCCTGTGGGCAAGGCCTATTTCGGCTTCACCGACGAGGAGATGAAGGACATCGACCGCTGGGTGCGCAACAACACGACCGAGCGCTTTGGCCCGGTCCGCGAAGTCGCCAAGGAACTGGTGTTGGAGGTCGCGTTTGAGGGGCTGCAGCGCTCTACGCGGCACAAATCCGGCGTCGCTATGCGATTCCCCAGGATTTCACGCATTCGCTGGGACAAACCGGCCGGTGAAGCCGACGTTATCGCCAACCTGGAAGCACTGTTGCCGGATTAGAGCGGACCGCGATCTGTTGCAGCGGCTAGCTGCCGCGCGCTTCGGCCACCAGGGCCTCCAATTCCGCGCGACCAACCGCGCCCGGGACCAATTCGTCCCCAATGATGAAGGCGGGCGTGCCGCGAACGCCAAGCGCCCGGGCGAGCTCATAGTTGTTGTTAAGATGCTCGTCGATCGCCGGGTCATCCATATCGGCGCGCAGCTGCTCGGTGTCGAGGCCGACGCTTTCCGCAAGCGCCATGATCGAGGCTTCGGAAAAGTCGATGTCGGCGACCATCAAGGCCTCGTGAAACGGTTGATAGAGACCCTGGTTGCGTGCGGCGAGCGCGGCGCGCGATGCCACAACGGACGGATCGCCCAGGATTGGAAATTCCTTATAAATCAGCCGGATACCCTGATCGTCGGCAACCGTGGCGAACAGGTCGGGTGCCGCCCGCCGGCAGTAGCCGCAGCGATAGTCAAAGAATTCCACGATCACGACATCGCCGTCCGGGTTGCCGGTTTCCGGGGCTTCCGGGTCGCCGTAGATGACATCGGCCAGGCGCGCCATGTTCTCTTGGGCCTGAGCCTCCTCGTTAGCCGCCATCTGCTGCTCATAGGCCTGCAGCGCTTCGATGACGACTTCCGGGTTCTCGACCAGATACTCGCGCACGATCTGTTCGACCTGCTCTCGGCTCAGCTCAGGCAATTCCTCCGCCGCGATTGCCGGCACAGCGGAAAATGCCAAGAGGCCGCCGAGAAAGAGTGTTGAGAATAGGCGCATACATCGACTCCTTTACCCGCCCGTTTAGGCGTTTTCGGCCCCTTTGGTCAAATAACCCCTGAGTGAGGTCAATCTGCGCCCGCGTCAGACCTTGCCATACGGACGAGCTCGCGCAAGGTCGGCTCGTCGAGTGTGCCGATAAACAACGCATCGCCGACGATGAAGGCCGGCGTGCTGTCGATGCCGTCCTCCCGGGCGGCAGCCCGATAGGCGGAGAGTATGGCGGCGGTTTCCGGCGAATTTGCGTCCTCGCGTAGTTTTTGGCTGTCCAAACCGAGGCTTTCAGCCAGTTCGACCATGGCCGCCTCGGTCCAGGTGACCGTCGAGTACATGAGCGCCCGGTGGAACGGGCCGTAGGCGTCTTGATTGGCCGCTGCCACAGCGAACTTCGCGGCGGTGTCGGATTCCGGCCCCAAAATCGGGTATTCGACCAGGACGAGGCGTATGCCGGGGTCGCTGTCGACGAGGTCTTGGATAACGGGCGCCATCCGCCGGCAATGGGGGCAGCGGTAGTCGAAGAGTTCGATGATCGTTACGTCGCCCTCGCTGTTGCCTTCGATCAACAGCGGCCCTGCGGCGGCGAGCCTCTCTTCCAGGGCGGCCTGGTCGACGGTCGTCAAACTCCGGCCGTCGACGGTCGGACCGAAGAAGCCGGACTCGCGGCCCACCACCGCAATGGCGGCAACGATCAAGACCATCATGATCGTGCGGCTGCCGCGTGCGCGCCGAGACATCAGCTCGTTCACGTCGTCTGGTTCGCGTTGGTGGCCAGAAAACCGCATGGCAACACCATGGCGGCTGAACGACCGAACGTCGAGGACCTTGCGCGGTTCATCCGCATGTCCGGCTTGAAGCCGGTGTCCCGCGTAACACCTATTACTGAACGAGCGTCACGATCATGTGCCAGGAGGCCGCGGCCCCTCCGCAGCGACGACAGGAGACGATACCCATGTTCCCGACACTGCCACGACGTCCGTTCTTGGCGGGCCTTACGGGCGCCGCCGCGCTTCCATTGTTCTCTCTCCCTTCCCTGGCCCAGCGGCGCGTACCGCGTATCCGCTCCGACAACGACATCCTGCACCTCGACCCGTTTGATTTCATAGGCGGTGTTGAGGAAACGCTGAAGATGGCCTGCCTCATGACCCTGGTGCGTTATGTCGAGCAAGGCAGTACCGAGGTCGAGCCCTATGCGGCCCAGTCTATCGAAGCGATTGACGACCGCACGGTGCGCTTCGTGTTGCGTGACGACATCTTATGGTCCGACGGCTATGGACCGCTGAGTGCCGAGGATGTGAAGTTCTCCTTTGAGCGCATTGCCGATCCGGACGGCGGATCACCCTGGCAGTACACCTGGGAGGCGCTCGACCACGTCGAGGTGGTCGACAACCTGACCGGCATCATTCACATGAAGCAGCCGTTCGCGCCGCTCTTTACGACGTCGCTGCCTGCATTGGCCGGCAGCATCGTCTGCAAGCGGGCTCTTGAGGATGTCGGCGGCACGTTCACGACCTCGTTTCCTGCGCAATGCGGACCCTATCGTCTGGTGGACTGGCAGCCATCGGTGAAGATCGTGCTGGAACACAATCCGGATTGGGCGGGGCCGGAGCCCGATTTCGACGGTTTCGAAATCTTGGTCATTCCTGATGACAAGACGGCTGAAATCGCGTTCGAGGCCGGCGAACTGGATTTCACGGAGGTGACCGTCGATTCGATCCTGCGCTATCGCGACAACCCCCCTGAGGACAGTCGCCTTATGGAAGCCCCGCCTTCCGGATACAGCTGGCTCGGGATGAACACGGATCATCCCAATCTACAGGACGAACGGGTGCGTCGCGCCATCCAGTATGCGGTGGACATCGATATGATTTTGCAGGGCGCCTATAGCGGCCTGGCCGGGCCGGCAACGGGCATCATCGGACCAGGACAGATCGGTCATCGCGACGCGCGCATGGTTACCGGACGCGACCTCGACCAAGCGCGCAACCTGCTTGCCGAAGCCGGCGTGCCCAACGGTTTTCAGACGACGCTCTCCTGCCTTAACGACACGACGTCGCGGACCGTCTGCGAGATCATTCAGGCCAATCTATCGGAGGTCGGTATCAGTGCCGACATTCGGACCTATGACCCCGCCGTCTATTGGAACCTGGGTGTGGAATCCGAAGGTGACGACTGGCGGGACCTTGAACTCACCTTGATGCGCTACAGCACGACCGCCGATCCCGCCTATATGACCGTCTGGTTTACACCCGAACAGATTGGCGTGTGGAACTGGGAGCGCTGGGCAAGCGATGAGTATGGTGCGCTTAACGATGAAGCCATGAGGGAGATGGACGCGACCAAACGCAGCGACAAGTACGTCGCCATGCAGGACCTGATGGAACAGTCGGGCGCCTATCACTTTATCACCGATGGCGCGCGCGCCGTCTTGACCCGATCCTGGATGCAGCCGTTCCTTTTCTTCGGGCGCGCGGTTTCCCTGCCGCAATTCAAGCTCGTCTGAGCCATGGTGCCGGCGCATGACGGCGACTATTGTTGACCGTCCGACGTTTCGAGTAGGAGGCCTCCATGCGCATGATCCGAAATCCCGTTCCTTGGCCCGGCGGGGCGACCTGCGCCGTCGCCTTCACCTGGGACGTCGACGCGGAATCCGTCCTGCAGATCGACCATCCGGACACCGCGCACAAGCGGTTGTTCAGTCTGTCGGCGATGCGCTACGGCCCGGAGACCGCGGTGCCGCGAATCTGCGACATCCTGTCGGAGTTCGGCCACAAGACGACGTTCTTCGTGCCGACCTGGGTCGCCGAGCGCTATCCCGCCGCCATGGAGCGCATGCTGGGCGACGGCCACGAGATCGGTCACCACGGTTACCTGCACGAAAGCCCGAACCTGCAGAGCCCTGAAGACGAGGCCTATTGGTTCCAGCGCGCCCATGAAGGGCTGGAGGCGATTACCGGCCAAAAGATCACGGGCTATCGTGCGCCTAGCTTTGACGTCTCGCCGGTGACCCAGTCGCTCCTGAACGACGCCGGGTACCTCTATGACTCCTCGCTGATGGGCGACGACGTGCCTTACGTCATGCGCGAGAGCGGACGCGACCTCATCGAGATACCGGCGACGATCATCCACGACGATTGGCCGCACTTTTCGCACAACTGGGACCTTGGCGCGACCAACCAGATCTCGACACCGGCGCGCGCCAAGGAGCTTTATCTCTCAGAGTTCGATGCGGTGTGCGACGACGGTGGTCTATGGGTCGGCGTCTGGCACCCCTGGATCTCAGGCCGCCCGGCGCGCGCGAAGATGATGTTCGAGATGATCGAATACATGCAGTCGCGCGCAAACTGCTGGTTCGCGCCGCTGAAGGACATTGCCGCGCACATCGCGACGATCACGGCCGATGGCTCCTGGACACCGAACGTGCACCAGATGCCCTACCATCCGGGCAAGCTGGCGGAGTGGGACAAGACGACGTGGCAGCCTTCGACGCCGAAAACCGCCGCGACGGGAGACTAGCGCGTCTCCAGCCCGCACCAGTCGGCGATGAAGAGCGCGATCGACTTGGTCACCTGCTTGCACGACTCCAGGTTCACGCGCTCGTCGAAGCCGTGGATGTTCTCGGCCACCGGCCCATAAACAAGCGCCGGCATGTCGGCGTAGAGGCCGAAGAAACGGGCGTCGGTGGTGCCGGTCAACATGCGTTCTGGCAGGTCGTCACCATAGATCGCCTGATGGCTTGACCGCAGGATAGCCTCGACTTCGGTGCCTTCTTCCTGAACGAAACCTTCGGCCTGAAAGCCGTCCCAGGTGATCTCCGGCGGGCTGTTGGCGAGGAACGGGTCGTCACGCGCGGCGTCCTTCAGGCACGTCTCGATCTCCTGGCGGGCCTGACCCAGGTCCTGGCCGGGAAAGAGGCCGGCGCGCATATGGAAGGTGCACCAGGCCGGCACGCTGGATGCCCAGTCGCCGCCCTCGATCTTGCCGACGTTGAAGTTGAGTGGATGGTCCATGTGGCCATAGCGGTCGTGGCCCCTGGCGTTCCAGGCGTCCTCCAGCTTGTGCAGTTCGCCGATCAGGCGATAGGCCGCCTCGATCGCGTTGGCGCCGCTGCCGGCATAGGCGACATGGACGGGATGGCCACGCACGGTGACCTGGAACCACATGACGCCGACCTGGCCGCGCATCAGGGCGTCGCCCATGGGTTCGGGAATCAAGGCGGCGTCGCCGCGGTAACCGCGCTGCAGGCAGGAAAGCGCGCCGTTGCCGGTGGATTCTTCCTCGATCACGGCCTCGATGAAGACGTCGGCTGCCGGTTTGAATCCGGCGCGTTTCAGGGCTTCCAGGGCGAACAGCCCGCATACCCAACCCGACTTCATGTCGCCGGCGCCGCGTCCATGCATCCAGCCGTCCTTGATGACGGGGTCGAAGGGCGGTGTCTGCCACATCTCGTGCGGGCCTTCCGGCACCACGTCGATATGTCCGTTGATGACCAGGGAGCGGCCTTGCGGATTCGATGACCGCAAGCCGCCGACCGTCACATAAGCGTCTTGGTAACCGTCCAGCTTCGGCGAATAGCCCGGCATGTCCTGAATGTCGGCAACGTCGATCTTCCAGCGATCGACGGCGAATCCGCGAGCACCGAGTTCGCGCGCCAGAAAATCCTGTGCGGTCGCCTCCTGACCTCTGAGCGAGGGAAAGCGGACGAGATCCTGGGTAAAGCGCACTTGTTCGTCGAACCCGTGCTCGACCGCAGCGGCAATTGCCTCTGCCTCTTTCTTTTCGACCATGTTTCCCCCGGTCATGCGTTCGCGAGGAGCTTAGAGGCGTCCCTCGCCTACGTGAAGAAGGCTTCCGCACGTCGGCCGTTTTCTGTTTAGACTTGGGCGGCCTCGAAAAACCGGATGTTCCGATGGATGCTCACCAACGAATTCGTTCCGTGCTGGCGGGCGACAAGCCCGATCGCCCTGCCTTCGCGCTGTGGCAGCACTTCCCGAGCGCAGAGGGTTCGCCGCGCGCGTTGGCCGACGCCACCGTCGACTTCGCCCGCGCCTGGCGTCCGGACCTGATCAAACACACGCCCAACGGGATGTTCGCAGTTGAGGATTGGGTCGAAGCCCTGACCGGTAGTCGGGATATGACGGTCGATACCGACAATCTGCCTTACGCCCTTAATCTCGACTTTGATTGGCACGACCTCGACGCACTCGACGTTCGTAAGGGTGCGCTGGGACGGGAATTGGAGGCGTTGCGGATTGTATGCGACACCATCGGTTCGGAGGTGCCCGTCTACATGACTTTGTTCGGCCCTTTGACCTTGGCCGGGAAGCTTGCAGGCGCGCGTATTGTCGATGACATGAAACACGCACCTGACGCACTGCATGACGGGCTTGCGGTCATCACCGACACGATGGTCGCGTTCACAAAGGCCATCCGCGACACCGGCGCTCATGGTCTTTACTTCGCGACACAATATGCCAGCCACACCCTGTTGAGCGAGGCAGACCACGCGGCCTTTGGCGAGCCCTATGACATCGCTCTCCTGGAGGCCTGGGACAACGCCGAGCCCATCATCCTGCACCTGTGCGGTGAGCACGTGTTTTTCGATCTCTGTAACAGCTATCCCGTCGAGGCAATCTGTTGGGATCATGGTTTCTCAGAACCGTCTTTCCGTGAGGCCTTTGAACAGACCGACCGGGTGATTGTCGCCGGCATGGAAGAAGGCGCGTTTCCTGTGAGTGCACAAACGGTCCGCGCGCAGGCCGACCATGCCCTGGCGGTCAGCGATGGCGTCCGCCACATCCTGGCGCCCACCTGCGTCATTCCCGACGGTTCCGGCCGTGAATCGTTCACCGCCGTTACGGACGCCGTCGGCGCGCACGGGCGAACGTTTCGGGCTGATTGATCGACAACGAGCTCACAAACTCACCCAGCGGTGATTTGCACGTTAGCGGCGGATTGCCGACCGTGACGGCGATGGCTGATCGTGATGACAGGTCGCCTGGTACTGCAAGCCGGCGGCGGTTTCTGAAAGACGGCGCCCTGTTCTCGGCCGCCGCCCTGGTGTTGCCCGAGGTGCCGGCGGGCCTGCTGAGCGAGCAGCCGGAGGTCAGTACCGCAAGCGCCGTAGCGTTTTTTGATACGCTGGCATTGACGCAAGTGCGGCGCGGCACCGTCCGTCATACCTGGGTCAGGAAATGGGGCTGGCCGGCGACCGTGCGCTTGCACGGCGCGATCTCGGAGACCTTTCGCGACGATGTCGCGGCCGCCATTGACGACCTGACGCGGCTGACCGGCCACGAACTTGTGCTGGAGGGCGACGGCGTTACGCGGGTCGGCACGATCGACATCATCGTCAGCCCGCACGATGAGATCGATGGCCAGTTCCCCTCACCCGGCGCGGTATGCAACACCCACACGCGCGGCGCGCGCGGCGCGCTCTACTTCGCGCGCATCGATATCAGCGAAGAGTACACCGATTGCCTGCGCCACGAATTGATGCACGCCATGGGTTTTGCCAACCATTGGATGAGCCCGGCGGCGGATACGTCAATGCCATCCGTGCTGGCCATGCGTAACGCGCCGTTTCGTTCCGAAGATTACTCAGAGTGGGACCGCCTGGCGTTACGCTTGCTCTATCATCCGGACATGCAGCCCGGCCTGCCGCGCGGCGTTGCCCTGCAGAAGGCCGAAGCGATGCTGATCGAAGCACTCCAGGACGCGACTTAGGCGGTCCTCTCACACAGGTGAAAGACCGAGCGGCAGGGGTGAGAGAACTCACGCTGGATGATGCGCCAACCAGCTCCCGTGATCACCGCCTCCCAGTCCTTGACCGCGTAGCCTTTGTAGCCAATTTCCCACTTGTGTCCCCAGGGATCGGTGTCGGGTGTGAACGACCTGACGCTGCGGAACTTCTTAAGTGACAGATACTGCCGCCATGTGAAGGGGTTGAGGTAGACCGACCAGGCGAACTGAAACCCCTCATAGGGCACCGACAGCACGAGGTGGCGGGCGCCGCTGGCATGAAACGTTCGCAGGATCGTAGGCGAAGCGTCCCACGGAAGGTGCTCCAGTGTCTCGCAGCACATGATCGCGTCGAACCCTTCGATGCGCGATGAGTCGAGCGCGGTGAGGTCCGCCTCGATGTTCGGCCGCACTGGTTTGTCGAAGGGCGGCGGGAAAAGGTCCAACGTAGTGACGTCGTACCCGCCGTTGTCCAGCATCGCCGTCACCAGACCCAGATAGGGCCCGACTTCCAGGATCCGGCTGACGTCAAGACCGGCCAGCATATGCACCTGCAGCCACTGATGGCCGATGCGTTTCTCGGAATAGTACTGGTGCCACTCCGCCCGGCGTTTTTCGTCGTCGAGGTCGGGAACGTTCTCAGGCGTGAGTGTCTGGCGCGTCATGGGCGGCGACCCTATCGGAGGCCCCCATGGGACACAACGCGCGATGTCATGCCAACTGCGCCACGTGGCGCCGCGCGATCAACAGGGGATGTCGGTGTGGGTCTGCCCCACTTCCGCCGCGCGCAACTGCTCAATCAGCCGTGCCAGGTTGGCCGCGACCGCGGCAACCATGGCCCGGCCCTTCTCGACGCTGGCCGGTCGGGGATCGCCGACCGAACCAGCGGGGCTCGACGCCATGCGAAGGGCGTCCGGTGTCATGAAACGCGAGACGGCGTTGCCATCCAGCGCGGGATCAAGTTCGACCGGATAATCAAAACCGGTCTCATTAGCCGGGGCGTTGGAAAGCGGAGGTACGGCCGCCTGATCCATGGCGACATGGTCGCCCGCCCACAGAAGGGCGAGCGATGTCTCCGCCTCGCCGGCATGCTCCAGGCCGCCATCATCGGCCTCGCACAAGGCCTTCACTTCGTGACGCGCGATCAGGCCGGCGTCGGCAACCGCGACGAGCGCGCCGGTCGTGTTGATCAGCTCGACCGCGGCAAGTTCCAACGGCTGCAGATTGGCAATGCGGTTGCCGTTGACAAAGATCAAACGCCGGAAGCCATGGTGGATCAGAGAGCGTGCGATATCCAGACTGACGCGACGCAACGTGTCCCCGCCCAGTGTGACGGTTCCGGGGAACCCCATGTGGTGCGGCGACCAACCGAAATGCAATGGCGGCGTCACCACCGCACCGGTCGTTCGGGCGGCTTCCTCCGATACGGTCACGGCCCAACCGGTGTCGACCGACAGCGGAAGATGGAAGCCGTGTTGTTCGGTGGCGCCAATCGGAATCAGAGCCACATCATCAACTTTGAGGTGAGCTTCGATTTCGGGCCAGCGCAGGTTCTGCAGCCAAACGGTGCGCGGGGTCTCGGTCATCTAGTCGCTCCAGTGCCCGGCTTCGTGACGCTCGAGGATCGCGGCAACAGCGGGACGTTGCGTCAGATCACTCGCCAGGCGTGCAATGGCAGGGTGGTGGATCATAAAGCCCTCTACGTCGTCGTCTATCCATAGAACGAACATGACGAGATAGAAGTCCGCGGCGCTCAGCGATCCACCTGCCAAATGACCATCTGCCCCCAACGCCTCCTCAAGCATGGTCCATTGCGTGGCCAAGACGACCGATGCGCGCTTCTTGACCGCGTCGAACTGCGTGGGATCGTCGATCGCGTTCTCCGGATGAACAAGCTGCATGAACGCGGGATAGACCGACGCAGAAAGGAACGACAACCAGCGCAAGTAGGGAAGTCGCGCGGGGTCATCAAACGTTGGCGCCAGGTCACCGGATGAATGACGGTCGGCCAGATAAAGCATGATGGCGCCAGACTCTGTCAGCAGCCGCCCATCATCGAGTTCAAGCGCCGGCACCTGGCAGAGTGGGTTGAGTTCGGCGTACCAGGCGGGCTCGACCTGGTCGCGGTAGCCGGTGACCAGTACCCGCGTATAGGGCACAGAAAGCTCCTCCAACAGCCACTCGACCGCGAGTGAGCCGGCGAACGGCCGGCCGAACAGACGGTAGCTCATGACGCGACCTCTCTAGCGCGGCGGATCATATCCTTGGCGATCACGAGCTGCTGGATCTGCGAGGTGCCTTCGTAGAGGCGGTAGATCCTTACATCGCGATAGAGCCGGGAGACCGCATAATCGTTGATGTAGCCGGCGCCGCCATGGATCTGCACGGCGCGGTCGGCGACGCGGCCCAGCATCTCGCTGCAGTAGTACTTCGCTTCGGCCGCGATGCGCGGCAGCTTCTCGCCGGCTTCGTAACGCACCGCGGCGTCGCGCACCAATGCCCAACCGACATCGTGTTCGGTCTGGCTATCGGCCAGCATGGCCTGGATCAGCTGGAAGTCGGCAATCGGCTGGCCGAACTGCTGTCGTTCGATGGCATAGGCCAGGGACTCTTGTATGAGGCGATCGGCCAGACCGCAGCAGCACGCGGCAATGTGGAGGCGACCCTTGTCCAACACCTTCATGGCCGTCTTGAAACCCTGCCCCTCGACGCCGCCGATGAGCGCCGAACCCGGTATCCGGCAGTCTTCGAAGATGACATCACAGATTTGGCCGCCCTTTTGGCCCATCTTGTTCTCGGGCTTGCCGAGCCGAATGCCCGGCGTATCGGCCTCGACGACGAAGGCGGAGACGCCGCGGGCGCCCTTCTGGTCGGGATCGGTGCGCGCCATGACGGTGAACAGATCTGCCGACGGTGCGTTGGTAATGTAGCGTTTCGTGCCGTTGAGCACGTAGCCGTTGCCGTCCCCGGTGGCCCGTGTCTTTACCGAGGCCGCATCGGACCCGATGTCCGGTTCGGTCAGCGCGAAGGAGGCAATCATGTCGCCGGAGGCAAGCTTGGGCAGGTAGGCCTGTTTCTGCTCCTCGGTACCGTCGATCAGGATGCCCTGGGAACCGATAGCCACATTGGTGCCGAAGACCGATCGAAAGGTTGGCGCGGCGTGGGTGATCTCGTAAGCGACCCTCACCTCCTCGGTGATCGAGAGACCCAGACCACCGTATTGTTCGGGAATGGTGAGGCCGAACAGGCCCATTTCCTTCATCTCGTCAACGATGGCCTGAGGGATCGTATCGGTGGCGTCGACCTCGGCTTCCGCCGGGATCAAACGTTCCCTGACGAAGCGCTGGATCGTTTCGACGAACTGATCAAGTGTTTCCTGGTCGAGCGCCATGGTGTCCGTTTCTCCAATTGTTCGGCGCAAGATAGCCACAAAATTTGCGGGAACCCAGGCATCATGCCGCCAAAGTGGTGATCGCCTGTGCTATGACACCTGCGCCAATGCCGGGGAGGATGAGGATTGACGGGTGGCGTGATGCTGGTGACGGGTGCCAGTCGGGGTATCGGCGCGGCGATCGCGCGCCGCGCGGCCCAGGCCGGCTACGATGTCGCTGTCAACTATGCCGGCCGCGCCGACAAGGCGGCGGAAGTCGTCGATGATGTCGAGAAACTCGGTCGGCGTGCGGTCGCGATCCAGGCCGATACCGCCGATGCGCAAGCGGTCGAGGCCATGTTCAGTGAGACAGACCACGCCTTGGGGCCGGTGACTGCCCTGATCAACAATGCCGGGATCGTGGAGAAGATGACGACGTCCGAGGTTGACGCCGCGCGTCTGCGCCGCATGATCGACGTCAATATCATGGGCTACTTTCTATGTGCCCACCATGCTGTCCGGCGTATGGGTCACTCGTTTGGTGGCCGTGGCGGCACCATCGTCAACATCTCTTCGCGCGCCGCGGCGTCGGGCGGGCTGCCCGGCTCTATCGGATACGCCGCCACCAAGGGCGCGGTGGACAGCATGACCCTGGGCCAGGCCAAGGAGCTGGGGCCGGAGGGTATTCGCGCTGTCGCCATCCGGCCCGGTTTGATCCACTCTGATATCCATGATCAGAACGGGGGTCGCGAAGGCGTGGACAAGATGGCGCAGACTAGCGTCCCCCTGGGCCGAGGCGGCGAGCCCGATGAGATCGCCGGCCTTGCCGTATGGCTGTGTGGTGATGAGGCAACGTATGTCAGTGGCGCTCTTTTCGATGTCGGCGGCGGGCGATAGAGACGAGTTGGAAGAACAAGGCGGTGACCCCATAACATGAACACGATGGCATCCAATCTTTCCGGCGCGCAGGTCTTTATTGCGGCTTTGAAGCGCCACGGCGTCGATATCATGTTCGGCCAGAGCATTCCGACGCTGTTCTATCTGGCGACCCCCGACTACGGCATCGAGCAGATCACCTACCGCACCGAAAACGCGGGCGCTGTCATGGCCGATGCCTATGCGCGGATCTCAGGCCGCATTCCGGTCGTCACCGCCCAGAACGGTCCGGCCGCGACGCTTCTGGTCGCGGGTCTTGCCGAGGCCTTGACCGCCTCCATTCCGATCGTCGCCCTGGTGCAAGAAGTGCCGGCCCAGAACCGCGACCGCAACGCGTTTCAGGAACTCGATCAACTCGAGCTCTTCAAGGGCGCGGCCAAGTGGATCAGACGGGTCAGTGAACCCGGGCGGATCGACGACTATGTGGACATGGCATTCAAGGCCGCCGGAAGCGGACGTCCGGGCCCGGCCGTGCTGTTGTGTCCGGCCGACCTGATTGAGCGCGCAGGCATCGCTTCGTCTTCGCGCCAGGAAAACCTGGGCACCTACCCGATCGATCGGCCGGTCGCCGATCCCGTTGCGATCAGCAAGGCCGCCGACCTGCTGGCCGCTGCTGATAACCCGTTCGTCTGGGCCGGCGGGGGTGTGCATAGCTCGCGTGCCTGGGGTGACGTCGCCGCACTTCAAGAGACCTGTCACCTGCCGGTCGCGACGACGACCATGGGCAAAGGCGTGATCGACGAGAGCCATCCGCTGTCGATGGGCGTGATCGGCTACTACATGGGCACGGGCGGTGCGACCCGTTACCTGCGCCCGATGGTCGAGCGTGCCGATGTCATCTTGGCGGTCGGCAACCGGACCAATCAGAACGGCACGGACTCCTGGTCGCTGTTGCCCGAAGGCGCGCGCATCATTCATATCGACATCGATCCTATGGAGGTCGGCCGCAATTACGAGGCGCTTCGGCTGGTCGGCGACGCAAGCCTGACGCTGCGCGCAATTTTGGCGCAATTGGAGCAGCGCGACCTCACCAAGCGTCAGTCTGCGCGCAGCCGTGTCGAGACGGAGATTTCCTCCGCGCGGCTTCAACACCTCGAAGAACGCTCGGCGCGTGTGAACGGCGACGCTCATCCGATCCGGCCCGAGAAGATGATGGCCGACCTGGATGCCATGCTGACCCCTGAGCACATCGTCGTGGCCGATGCCAGCTACGCCTCGATCTGGATCTGCAACAACCTGATGAGCCGACGTCCGGGCATGCGTTTTCTGACCCCGCGCGGCATGGCGGGCCTCGGTTGGGGGCTGCCCTATGCACTCGGGGCCAAACTCGCCGAACCCAAGGCGCCGGTTTTCGCGCTGGTCGGTGATGGCGGTTTTGCGCACGTTTGGTCCGAACTGGAGACCGCATTTCGTCACGGCCTGCATGTCGTCCTGGTCGTACTGAACAACCAGATCCTCGGCTATCAGAAACACGCGGAGAATGCGCGATACGGTGACCATACGGGCGCCGTCTATTTTCAACCGGTCGACCACGCCGCGATCGCGCGAGCGTGCGGCTGTCGCGGCGTAACCGTTACTGAAGCCGCGGCCTTTCAACCAGCGCTGGCCGAGGCGTTTACCGCGGCTAAGGAAGCCACCACCGTCATCGACGTCATGGTTGATCCAGACGCCCACCCGCCGATTACAGCCTTCGAGAGTTGATGATGGATAAGACTGTTCCCGCACCGATCCCCGATGGTTTCGTCAAACATGTGTCGGATGACCCTTTTGAGGACATCAACGGTCTGGTCTACATCAACGACATGGGCGAAGGCCGTGTTGAGGTCGGCCTGTTGGCCGACGAGCGCCACGCCAATGAGTATGGCGCCGTCCATGGCGCCGTCATGATGATGATGGCCGACGCGGCGCTCTGCATGAACTCACGCTGGCATGACCCCAACGAAGGCGCCATCACGGTATCGGCGAACAACGACTTCGTCGCGGGCGCGCAGATCGGCGAGTTTCTGGAAACCCGGTCCAGCATCGTGCGTCGCACCGGTTCGTTTTCGTTCATGCGCTGCGATGTCGTCGTCGGCGAGCGCGTGGTGATGACATCGTCCGGCATCATCAAACGCCTGCTGCCAAAGTCGGACGGTTAGCCATGACGCTCGCACGCCCCTTCATTCTGGCTTTGATCGCTCTGCTGATCGTTGCCACGACACCGGCATCTGCCCAAGACGGTCCCGTCGACCCCGCGCGGATCGTTGGCACCTTCCAAGGTCAGGCGCTTAGCGGTGGCGAGGCGGTTGAGGTGGTCACGGTTTTCGCTGTCGACAGTAACGATGATCTCGTTGGCACATACAGCTTTCGCCAAGGCGGCGAATGGTTCGACGGCACACTCACCAAAGCGCGTTTGTCGGAACAGGGCGACGTGACCTTTATCTGGCAGGACGCGTTCGGCGCTGGCACGCTGACGATCATGTTCGCCGATGACTATCAATCGTTCGCCGGCGCGTGGTCCAGCCTGGAAGACACCACCGACGCTTTCCCCTGGACCGGCAAAAGGACAAAGTAACCTTCTTGCACGTGCGGTGAGTTTGAACGAAGGGAGCGAACACCATGGGCCGCTACGACACGTCAATCGCCATTCAAGAGGAAGCGCGCCGATTCTTGGCAGGCGGTGTTTCCAGCAACTTTCGGTACCACGCCATTCCGGTGCCGCTGTGTTTTGAGCGTGGCGACGGACCCTACATTTGGGACGCCGACGGGAACCGCTACATCGACTACGTGCTTGGCAACGGTCCGGCGATTCTTGGCCACAGTCCGGCGGGTGTGATCGATGCGGTGCGCCGGTCGCTGGATATCGGTCAGGCTTTTACGGCCATCCACCGCGGCGAATTGGAACTGGCACGCCGGCTGACGGAGATTATTCCCTGCGCTGAACTCGTGCGCTTCGACATCTCCGGCACCCAGGCGGACCAGATCGCACTGCGATTGGCCCGTGCCCACACGGGTCGGACAAAGATCATCAAGTTCGAGGGGCAGTATCACGGCTGGGCCGACAACGTCCTGGCCAGTGTCGCACCGGCGTTGAATGAGGCCGGGCCCAGCGATCACCCAACGACGGTTCTGCACAGCCGAGGCCAACTGGAGAACGTTGCCGAGACCTTGATCGTTCAACCGTTCAACGACGTCGACCAGGTCGACGCCACGCTGAAAGAGCACGCCGGCGAGATCGCTGCTATCGTGCTGGAGCCGATCGCGTGCAACTCCGGCGTCATTGAGCCGGAGCCGGGTTTTCTCGAAGGCTTGCGCAAACTCTGCGACCGCGAAGGTGCCGTGCTGATCTTCGACGAGGTGATCACGGGGTTCCGCGCCGGCCTGGGCGGCGCGCAGGAGCGTTACGGGGTGACGCCGGATCTCGCTGTTTTCGCGAAGGCCGCGGCGGCCGGTTTTGCCATCAGTATCGTTGCGGGAAGGCGCGACATCATGGAAGGCGTCACCGACGGCGTGCTCCACGGCGGCACGTACAATGGCCTGACCTCCAGTATCGCCGCATGCAGCGCGGCGATCGACGAGTTGGAACGGGACGAGAAAGCGGCCTACCGGCGTATGGAGCAGGCCGGCGCACGTTTGGTCGACGGCCTGAGTGAGCTTGGCCGCAAGCACGGTCTTCCCCTGCATGCTCAGGGTATCGGCACCATCTTCACAACGGTGTTCTCCGATAATGGCCCACTGAAGAACTACCGTGACTACAAGAGCACGGACGAAGCGATGCGCTTGCGTTTCGTTGAGGAAATGCAGAATCGCGGCGTGCGCATCACCGCGCGAGGCACCTGGTTCATGTCGGCGGTGCACGGTGATGCAGAAGTCGATGTGACGTTGGAAACGGCCGACGAAGCGCTTGCGGCGATGACTTAGTCTGCGTCCCGATCTTGGTCAGCGAAACCAAAGGTGCCCTGCTCGACCAGTTGGGCCAGGACGCCATCGACCGCATCCGCGTCGAAGGGCCCGCTGATCGCCGCAAGGTCGATGGACGTCGATGACGACAGGATGCGGGCGAGTTCGCCCGGGCAAGGTATCGATAGCCCGTCGGCGAAGAGGACGGATTGTCCGTCCGACAAGGCGCCGTGGGCCAGACGCGACCCGGCCCAACGCTCGAGAACATCACCTTCACAAAGCCGCCGACGGATCGACGTGCCATCAGGCGCCGCCGCAGGCGGATGTGGCGGCATGCGCGGCTCGCTGACCAGTTCGCCTGCCAGTGCCGTCATCTGATCGAGGTCTTGTGAACAGGCCGCCAGCAAGTCCGCCATCGCCCTGACATCGTCCGGCGCGATTTCGCTCGTGTTGTCGACAAGCTGTCGGCGGCCGGCATCCGTGAAACGCGGCTCGCCTTCGGCGTCGTTGTGCCACCGGGCAAGAAGCTGATCGGCGAGTTTGCTGGCGAGGTCGGACAAACCTGGCGCTCTGAATCCAATTGACAGCGTGACGCTGTTGTCGTCGAGCGCGACGCCGTCGTGCGGCACGCCCGGCGGTAGGTAGAGCATGTCGCCGGATTCCAGATCGTGCTGGTCCTGCGGTTCGAAACCGGAAAGCAAGCGCAGGGGCTGACCCGGTACGAGAGGCGAAGCGGGTCCGCCGTAGGCCCATGAGCGCCGGCCCTTGGCCTGCAACAAGAAGACGTCATACTGATCGACATGCGGCCCGACACCGCCGCCCGCCGCCGAAAGCGAAACCATGACATCGTCGACACGCCAGCGCGGTAGAAAGTCGAGTTTCGCAATCAATGCGTGTAGTGTTGGCACCCATACTTCCATCGATTGGATAAGCAAGGTCCACCCGACGTCCGGCAGATCGTCGAGGACGGCCGGATCGAGGGGACCATGAAGAACGTCAAACTCGCGTCCTCGGCGCAAGACCAAGCGAGATTGGGCTTCCGGCTCGCACGCGAGGTCAAAAAGATCGTCGGGATCGAAGGGCAACAGGACGTCGGCGCAGGCACGTCGGCAAAGTAAAGGACTCTGTTGCCATACCCCGGTCAAAAACTCCTGCGATGTCATTCCATCAGGAAATCGGAATGTATTCATGTCGAACCTACAATACGACGGGGGATTTGCTCGACCAATTGATCAAGATTGACACCGATCGAGTTGCCTTGCGGTAAAAAAAGCGCTGAAATAGATCTCAAGAAGGGTCCAGCGGCCTCCGCCGCATCGACAACTGTGGCTTCAATGGGAGAAGACAATATGACGATCAAGAAGTTTACGACCACCCGCCGGAATGTGTTGAAGAAGACGACCGCCGCAGCGGCCGCCAGCACGTTGCCGGTGGGGACGTTCCTGCGCCGCGCTTGGGCGGCGGAGCCGATCAAGGTGTCGTCCTATGGCGGTTACTTCGAAGACATGCTGACGGAATACACCTATCCAGAGTTCGAAAAAGCTTCGGGCATTCAGGTCGAAACGGTTTCGCAGCCGGGTGGCTTCGCCTGGTTCACACAGCTTGAGAACGGCATGGACGCCGGTAACGCGCCGGTCGACATCACGATGGCTGGCGGCAGCTCCGTGCGCCGTGCCAACCATCTGTTCAAGGCGCTGGACGTCAACAAGGCGCCGAACATGGCCAACATCCCGGACTACCTGATCTACAACATGCCGGACACCGACATGCCGGCGGCCTCCCCCATGCTGGCCTGGTATGCAACCTTGATCACAAACACCGAAGCCTGGCCGGAAGCTCCGACGAGCTGGGCCGACGCTTGGGACCCCATGTTTGTCGATTCCCTGGGCTGGTCCGGTGACGCCGAATCCAGCTTCATCATCGACATCGTTGCCCACACCTTCATGGGCGGCGATGAGATCATGCAGACCAAGGAAGGCCTGACCCAGTGCATGGAAAAAGGCGTCGAGCTCAAGGACAATGTGAAGCTCTGGTACGCCGATGAAGGCAAGTTCCAGGCGCAGCTGCAGTCCGGCGAACTGACCGGCGGCCAGTACTATCATGACGTCACGATGGTCATGATCGACGACGGCTTCCCGATGCGCTCGACCTTCCCGAAGGAGGGCGGCGTCATCGATTTCGGCGCATGGTGCATGCTGACCACCACCGATAAAGAGGATGTGTGCTACGAATTCCTCAACTGGTGTGCATCGCCTGAGGCGCAGACAACGACCACGGAAAACCTGTGGACGGCGCCTGTCCTGCCACGGGATATGCTGCCAAACCTGAGTGATGAAGCATTCAGTCTCGCGTCCAGTGAGATTCCGCCGATCGTTCCCAACTACGACGTCTACCTGGAGAACGGCGACTGGATTGGTGAAAAGTGGCAAGAGCTCCTGACCGGAGCCTAAGCAAACGTTGACGGGGCGGGAGGCGAAGACCTCCCCCCTTTCATCCTTTGTGACGCCGTCTCGTTAGGGACAGGGGCAAGGCGGGTGATTCCATGAGTGGTCTTCTGTTAAGCGGAATTACGAAGAAGTTTGGGCAGGTTACGGCCGTCCAAGATATCGATCTCAACATTCCCAACGGCAAGTTCGTGTCGTTCCTTGGACCGTCGGGTTGCGGCAAGACGACCTTGTTGCGCATGATTGCCGGTCTGGAAAACCCGACCTCCGGTGAGATCCTTCTGGATGGCGAGGACATCACGCCGATCCCGACGCATCAGCGCAACATCGGCATGGTGTTTCAGTCTCTGGCACTGTTTCCGCATCTCAGTGTCTGGGAGAACATCACTTATGGTCTGAGGATACGCAGCGTCGATAAGGCCGCGCGCCGGACAAAGGCGAGTGAACTTCTGGACTTGGTGCGCCTGCCCGGCGTCGAAGACCGAAGGGTCTCGCAGCTGTCGGGTGGTCAGCGGCAGCGTGTCGCGATCGCCCGTGCCCTGGCGCTTGAACCGAAGCTCTTCCTTCTTGACGAACCTCTTTCCGCACTTGATGCCAAGCTGCGCGAGGAGATGCAGGTCGAGCTCAGGATTCTTCAGGAGCGGCTTGGTATCACGACCATCATCGTGACCCACGACCAGCGTGAGGCGATGACCATGTCTGACGAGGTCGTCGTCATGTCGACGGCGCGGATTCAGCAAATGGGTTCGCCGCTCGAAATCTATCGCAACCCTGCGACGGCGTTCGTGGCGGAGTTCATCGGCACCAGTAACTTGATCAACGTTAAGGTCAACAACGCACAAGAGGTTGAGGCACACGGAGGGCGTTTCGCGGTCCAGTCCATCGCGGAAGGCCTTTCGAATGGTGGCGATGGCGTGCTCTCCATTCGTCCCGAGGAAGTGCATGTCTTGCCCGAGAGCCATGAGGGCGCGAACCAGTTGAGCGGCAAGGTGACGTTTGTTCGCGATGTCGGCGCCAGCGTCGAGACGTTTGTCGACTGTGGTGACATCACGATCATCAGCTTGGCGACCCCGAAGGAACGCCCCGATATTCACATCGGTGACCAGGTTAAGGTCGAACTGCCCAGCGAGGCGTGCGTGGTGGTCAGGCCATGAGCGTCGCCGACGCGACAACGGACGCTGCCGCCGAACCACGGCCTTCTCTGATCAGTCGAATCTTCGTCGACGGAATCGTCAAGCCGCTGCGTCGTTATCCCTTCGGCATCTATCCAACGATCATGTTGGGGATATTCTTCTTTATCCCCTTCCTGATCATGATCGACATCAGTTTCTGGCATCGGGTGGAGTCGCGGACCTATGAACGCGCCTTCGAACTGACGCACTACGCACGGTTCTTCTCGCCGCTGTTCACGACCCACCTTTGGGTCTCCGTTCAATTCTCCATCTTCTCCAGCGCCCTGTGTCTGGTCTTCTCGGTACCGTTCACGTTCTTTGTCAGCCGTTTCCGGCGCAAGCCGCAGGTCGTCGCCCTGGTCTTCATCCTGTGCGTTCTCTCACTGTCGGAAGTCATCATCGCGTTTTCCTGGTCGGTGCTGCTGTCGCGGTCGGCCGGCATTCCCGGACTGATCGGTTACCTGGGCTTGGTCGAGCGACCGTCGTCCTGGTATCCCGGCTATTGGGCCGTTATCTGCGGCCTGACATACTTCAATGTGCCGCTCGCGATCCTGGTCCTCTATCCGCAGTGCACCCGTCTGGACCGCGAGCTGACAGAGGCCGCCCAGACCCTGGGGGCGTCGCCGGTCAAGACGTTCTGGACGGTCGTCATTCCGCTTCTTTGGAAAGCAATCCTGGCCTGCTTCATTCTGCTCTTCGTCTTCACCATGGGCGCCTTCGTAACACCGCAGTGGTTGGGACGGCCTGAAGACACGATGTATGCGCAGTTGATCGCCGACCAGATGCTCGCCCGCAACAACGCACCGTTCGCCGCGGCACTGGGTGTCTTTCTGGTGTTCGTAACATTGGCTCTGGTCGCACTGACCTTTTTGCTTGGCAAGGAACGCCGAAGCCCGGTGGGGGCTAGACGATAATGGTTGCTGTCTGGAAACGCATCTTCATCGCGTCGATGTTCATCGTCTTGAGCGCGCCGCTGTTCATCGTTGCCGGCGTCTCGCTCAACGCCAAAAAGGTCATGTTCTTTCCGCCGATGGGTTTGTCGCTCAAGTGGTACCCAGAGGTGTTCGAGAAGTCGGCCTGGTACGAGGCACTCACGAACAGCCTGATCATCGCGGGGCTTGGCGGCCTGGTGGCGGTCTCGATCGCCCTGCCGACCTCCTACTTCCTGTGGCGCTATCGTGTGACCTACGCCAAGGTCCTGTTCAGCCTGGGCCTGGTGCCGTTCTCCCTGCCGCCGGTCATCACGGCGCTCGGCATGCTGATCTTTTGGTCCCAGTGGGTCGGCTATGTCGGCCGCATTGAGAACATCATCCTGGCCCATGGCGTCTTTCTCGTGACGCTGCCCATGGTCATGATCTCGCTTGGTCTGGAGTCCATTGACAACGAGCATCTCGAAGCCGCCGAGACCATGGGCGCGGACCGCCGGCAGACCTTCTTCACGATCATCCTCCCGATGATCATCCCCTACATGTTCGCCGGCTACGCGTTCGTCTTCGTCGTCAGCATGAACGAGTACATCATTTCGTTCTTCCTGGGTCAGTCGGCGACCATCACCTTGCCAGTGCAGATCCTGGCCAATTTGAGAACCGGCTATTCGCCGGTCACCGCATCAGTGGCGGTGATGTTCATCCTGTTGGCTGTCGTCGTCTTCTCGCTGGTCGCGCGTTTCAGTGACCTGCCCAAGCTACTAGGCGCCTGGTCGCCCAAGGAGTAGTCTCCGCACGCCACGTTTACTGAGGAACCGCCATGTACAAGCTCTACGGCGGCACCTTTACGCGCGCCCTTGCGCCGCAAATGGTGCTTGAAGAAGCAGGCCTGCCCTATGAACTCCATGTCGTCGACATGGAAAACCAGGAGTTTCGCGGCGAGGTCTTCCGCAAGATCAACCCGGCGGGCTTTGTTCCGGCTCTCCAGACGCCGGAAGGCGACATCCTTCACGAGGCCGCCGCCATCATGCTCTACCTGACCGACCGCCATGGGTTGGAGGAATTGGCGCCCGCACCGACCGATCCGCAGCGCGGTGTTTTTTTGAGCAAGATCTTTTACTTCACCAACGATATTCAGCCTTCGTTCAAGCGATCCGGCTATGCCTCGCGTTACGCGCTGCGAGAAGAAGACGCACCGGCATTGCGCGAGCAGAGCCGCGAGATTATCTGCGAGCGCTGGCAGATCCTGGAAGACTGGCTTGCGGCAAATGGACCCTATCACCTTGGTGACCGCGCGAGCTGCGCCGATCTTCACCTGGCGATGTGGATGGCTTATGGGTTCGACGAACCTCTGGATTTCAGCGAGCGCTTCCCGGCATCGCGCCGCATGTTTGACCTGTGCCTGGAGCGCTCTGTCTCAGGCCCCATGCTGCAGGGCCTCATGGACATCATGGTCGCGCATCGCGCGGCCTAGAGCAGAACAGATTCGCCTGCCCTAGGGAGCGCCCGTCATCAGCTCGGCGTTCTTCAGGTCTGTCACCAACATGGCGCCTGGCGTGTGGGTGATGCAGATCTCAGGCCTCGCGCGTTCCAGTGCGACTTGAGGCGTTACGCCGCATGCCCAGAACAATGGTACTTCGCCAGGGCGCAGCGCGGCGCGGTCGCCGAAGTCGGGTTCGTCCAATGCGGCAATGCCGATCTCCGCGGGCTTGCCGATGTGGACTGGCGCGCCGTGCGCGTGGGGAAAACGTCCGGTGATTGTCGCGGCGCGCTTCGCATCGTCTGGCGTGAAGGGCCGCATGGAAACGACCATCGGGCCGCCAAACGGACCGGCCTCGCGGGTCAGTATCCGGCTACGATACATCGGCACCGTCGTATCTTGCTCGATATGGCGCAGCGACAGGCCTGCTTCCATAAGAGCCTCTTCAAACGAGAACGAGCAACCAAGGACGAAGGTGACGAAGTCATCGCGCCAGAGGTCCGAGATATCGCTGACATCGCCGTTACGACGGCCGTGGCGAAACACACGGTAGGACGGTAGGTCGCCGCGTATGTCGATCGCCTCGCCTAGATCTGGCAGCGCAGGATCGCCCCGCTCCGCTTGTCCCAGAAGCGGGCACGGTTTCGGGTTCTCCTGACAGTAGCGCGCGAAATCATCCGCATAGTTTGAGGGCAGGATGACGACATTGCCTTGCACAAAGCCAGGCGCCTGGCCGGCTGTATGACCGGTATGACGACCCGCCCGCGCCGCCGAGCGCAGTTCCTCCGACGTCGCAAAGAGCTCAGTCATCAAAAGCGTCCATGTCCGAACTCCGTCTAGTCATCACCCACCTTGCCATAAGAGCGATACCTCGGTGGTCAACGATGCACACCACCAGTTGTAGGTGCGCTTTCCAGGTGCGTCGACCGCATTTTCTGGCCTAGAGTATGGCTCGATCGCCAATCCGGATGCAGGGAGAGAACATCATGACAAAGATTATGGATATTCAGGAGTTCCGGTCGCGCTTGGACAACCGCGACATTTCACGCCGAGACGTCCACAAAGTCTTGGCCTCGGCCGGTTTGGGTACGGTGATGTTGCCGGCGATCCCCGGTGTCGCGAATGCCCAGAGCCTGGGCACCGATGCCGACCTTATGGTGTTTACGTGGGCTGGCTACGATGTCGCTGAGCTGGCAGGCACCTACATCGAGAAGCACGACGCCCTGCCTTCCTTCACCTTGTGGGGTGAGGAAGAAGAGGCTTTCCAGAAGATGCGCGCCGGCTTCCGGCCTGATATCGCCTGGCCGTGCTCCTACAGCCTGAAGCGCTGGTGGGACGCCGGCCTGCTGGCGAACCTGGACACCAGCCGTCTGGAGCATTGGGGTGATGTCTTTCCAACGCTCAAGACGATTGACGGTGCCCAGATCGAAGGCGAGCAGGTCTTCTTCCCGCTCGACTGGGGCAACAGTTCGGTTCTGTTCCGGCCCGACCTTGCGCCGGAGTATGCTGGCGCCGAGAACCACTCATGGATGATCCTGTTCGATGAGAAGTATGCCGGACGTCTCGGCATCTACGACTCCGTCGACGGTGTTTTCGGCGTGGTCGGTGCGGTAATCGGCGCAGAGAACCCGTTCGACATGACCGATGAGGAATTGGAACGCGCGACCGAAATGATGCGCCAGCAACGCGATGTCCTGCGTTGGTACTGGACCGACATCACCGCGGTCGAGCAAGGCCTGGCAACCGGGGAACTCGTCGCGTCCTATGCTTGGAACAGCTCCGTCGTCGAGCTCAAGAAACAAGGCGTCGAGATCGAGTACATGAACCCCAAGGAAGGTATCTACACCTGGGTTTGCGGACTCGTTCACATCGCCACCGGCGAAGGCAATCAGGACAAAGTCTACGATTATCTGAACGCCGTCTCCTCAGTCGAGTCCGGCATTTTCGAGATTACCGAATACGGTTACGGCCACTCCAACATGAAGGCGTTCGAGGCGGTGCCGGCCGAAACTCTGGCCGACTTGGGACTGTCCGATCCACAAACGTTCCTGGCGGACAGCCGTTTCTTCTCTGAGATTCCGCCGGCGACGCGTGAGAAGTACATCGCGCTGTTCGACGAAATAAAGGCTGGTTTCTGACCCGAGCTAACCACTCAGCCGATTTGCGGGCCGGCCATGTGCCGGCCCGCTTTGTTTTGTAGCCGGCATTTCCAAGCGCGGCTGGGCCGCCTATTCTCTCGCCACACGGTCCGGGTTTGAGGGCGATGCCACAAGTCGATCCGCGTGACGATCAAAGCGTCGGCAAGGTACTGGCCAAGCGAGTCGAGAGCCATGGCGACGCGCCGTTCCTGATCTGCGACGACGATGTCGTTTTCTCCTATCGGGATGCGGACCGCGCCTCCAACCGGGTCGCCAACGCGCTCGCGGGACTGGGTATCCAGCCAGGCGAAACCGTGCTTGTCATGATGCCTAACGTGGCGGAGTTCGCGTTCGTTTGGTTGGGCCTCGGCAAGTGCGGCGCGATCCAGGTGCCCGTCAACACCGCCTATCGCGGCAATCTGCTTGTGCATGTGATGAACGATTCCTCGGCGAGCACGATGATCGTCGAGGCGCAGTTCCTGGAACGTGTGGCGGATGTCGCCGACAAGCTGGAACACCTGGAACGCCTGATCGTATTCGATCGCGTTGGTGGCGCCGTATCGATACCGGCGCCCCTCGCCTCCATGCGGCATGTGGACTTCGCCACGCTGCTCGAGGCCCCGGAGACGCCGCGCGAGTGCCTTCCCAGCTATCGCGACATCAAAGCAGTGATGTACACCTCCGGCACGACAGGCCCATCCAAAGGCGTGATGATTACCCATGCCCATGCCTATACCTACGCCCATGGTGGCGTCGATCTGATGGACCTGGCGCCGGGCGATGTCTACTACGCGCCCTTGCCGCTGTTTCACATCGCTGGCCAGTGGGCGATGGTTTATGCCGCGATGATTGGCGGCGCGGCTGCCGTCATCACCGAACGCTTCAGCGTCGAGCGGTTCTGGTACGACGCCAAACGGTTCAACGCGTCCGTCACGTTTTTTCTGGGCGCCATGGCGAACTTCCTCTCCGGTCAGCCCGAACAGCCGGACGACAAGGACACGCCCATCGATCGCGCACTGGTCGTGCCGATGTTCCCTGAGGTCTATGCCTTCGGGAAACGGTTCGGCATGCGCATTAAGACGACCTACGGGTCGACCGAGGTTAACGCGCCCCATCGCCTGGACTACGACCACCCCGACTGGAAGACCTGCGGCTACCTCGATGACGAATTCTTCGAAGCCAAGATCGTCGACGAACATGATGAAGAGGTGCCGAACGGCACGGTTGGAGAGTTTTGTATTCGCGCTAAGGAACCCTGGCTTCTGATGGCAGGTTATTGGCGTCACCCCGAATGGACGGAGACCGCGTGGCGAAACCTGTGGCTTCATTCCGGTGACGCCATGTACCGCGGTGATGACGGTTTCTATTACTTCGCCGACCGTGTGAAGGACTCCATAAGGCGCCGCGGCGAGAACATTTCGTCCATGGAGGTCGAGAACGAGGTCAACAGCCATCCGGCCGTGCTCGAATCCGCTGTCTTTCCGGTACCCAGCGAACACACCGAAGACGAGGTTATGGCGAGCATTGTGGTCAAGGAAGGCGAGGCCCTTGATCCGATCGATCTCATTCGGTTTCTGGAGCCGCGTATGGCCTATTTCATGGTGCCCCGCTTCGTCGACATTGTGACTGCGCTGCCCAAGACACCGACCGGCAAGATCCAGAAGTTTGAGTTGCGCGGCCAAGGCGTGACGCCAACCACATGGGATCGGGAATCCGCTGGAATCAAGCTGAAGCGTTGAGTTTGGCTTGGCCTTCGCGAACAGCGTCGGCGACGCCACCAGTTCACGACACTTGCGGTGACACACGCTGTCGGGTCAGATAGTGGGTGGATATATGTGGGAGTGATGCCGATGGCGAGTCAACGCACCCTGACACCAGACGAGATTGTCGCCTATCACCGCGACGGGTATGTCGTTATCCCAGGTTTCCTGAGCACCGATGAGCTGGCGCCCATGCAGCAGGCGATCCAGGACGATCCCAGCATCGGCGGGCGCCTGACCACGGTCCACGACGGCAGTCAGAAGACGCAGCACGATTATCTAGGGTGGGTGCGCCACGGCGATGACTGGCTGGGCACGTGCACGCGGCTTGCCCGTATCGTCGACGGTGCGGCGACGTTGATCGGGGAGCCGGTCTATCACTTCCATTCCAAGCTGGTGAAAAAACCTGCCGGTCGCAGCGGCAAGGTGGTCTGGCACCAGGATTATGGCGGCTGGTATCAGGACGGTTGCCTGATGCCCGATATGCTGACCTGTATCGTCGCGCTGACGCCGGCGGCCGAGGAAAGCGGGTGCCTGCATATGCTGAAGGGTTCGCACAGAATGGGTCGTGTCGATCGCATTCGCGACGACCACGCCTACGCCAACATCAACCCGGCCCGCCTTACCGGCATGCTCGACCGTTTCGATGATGTGGCGGTCGAGCTGGCGCCAGGCGACGGCCTCTATTTTCATGGCAATGTCGTTCACTCCTCGGGGGACAACAGTGCCGACCATGACCGGTTGCTGCTGGAGTTTTCCTATAACGGCGTGAGCAACGCGCCGGTCTTCGACAACCAGGATCACCATGCCGTCAAGCCGATGGTGATCGCGCCCGATGACGCCCTGCGCAACGGCGACTACGTCGGCGTATTCGGATCAACGCCGCTGAACGATCTTAACGACCCGAACGACGAGGGTTACACCATCTACTACCGTGACAGTTTTCCCGACCTGAGTTGACACGCCGCCTGCTTACGTTTGACCGCCCGACCGGTGGACCAGGAACACGCGAGCGTCGGACGAATAGGCCGCCAGTGGCTCGGCGGAAAGATCGGGATTGTCCGCGATGAACTCATTGAACGCTTCATTTTGGCCAATCGCGCCTTTGTTAAAGCGGGAGCCCCAGTCGTCGAAGAAGATGATGGCCTTGTCTTTAATCAGCGGCGCACAGAACGTCAGCGCCTCCTTCGAAGCGGAGTAGATGTCGCAATCGACCATTATCAGGCTGGCCTTTTCGATCCCCAGCTCCGCAGCCGCTTCGTCTGTCAGCGTGTCTTGAAACCAACCCTTCACCAAGCGGACATCATTAACGTCGACGCCATGATCGCCCAGGTAACGTTCGGTCATGGACATGGCGGATGCGAAACGGCCGGGATCCCAACCCTGCTCGGCCGCCTCGGCGGGCATGCCTTCGAACGAATCAAAGCCGAACAAGGTAATGTCGGAAAGGCCGGCCTTACGCAGGGCGTGGTGCATGCACGACATGGACGTGCCGCGGCTGACACCGAACTCAAGATAGCTGCCAAAGCTGTGGCCGTCTTCCCGTAGCTTCTGAATCGCCGAGTCACATCCCGCCGAATACTGTTGCGAGGACACCAGCGGCGTCCAGCGAAGCCAACCGCGCGCCTGCAGGTGCCATTTGACGCGGCGTGCCAGGGGCAGAAGCCCCGTCGGCTCAAGTAGGCCTCGGAGTACGGAACGCAGACTGGGGCGGTCGTGCCGAGCGGTGTCGATCTGTGCCATGTCGTTGTTGCCGTTAACAGGGGGTGAGTTGGGCTTACCGGCCACAGGAAAACGATCTCGCCTCAGTAAAACAGAGCCAATCTTCCATCGGGTGGGAAAGAGCTCTTTAGAGTGACGCGAAATTGTGCGGATACACTAACTTGGCACGGTACTTTTAACAGCGACTATTCGGTTGCCATCAATAACCCCTTAGGAGAAGGAGCATTTGTCGGTCCGATTAGAACATTGATCGCAGGATCCACGACGACGCCCTACGCTTGGCGACGCGACGGGAGTTAACCTATGCGACGTTGACCTTGTCGCCCTGGATCGGCCGTTCGGCGCCGTCGGCAAACAGGTCGTTGCCGCCCGAAGACAGTTCCTGGTAGCCGTGGATGATGTCATAGGGGTCTTGGAAGTCCTGGACCCACCCCAGGAATGGTTTGTGCAAATTGAAACCCAGCAGGCGCGCCAGGACCTCCGGCATCCGCCGGACTTCGTCAGCGGTGAGCGACAAGTACCAGTTCTGCTCTTGCCTCAGCCAGCCCAGCGCATAGCCGGCGAACATCGCGATGCGCCACTCGTCCGACGTCACGTTACGGCCACCGCCGTGGTAAGTGCCGCCCAGGAAGACGCAGAACGAGCCTTTCGGCATGACCGCTGGGACGGTTTCCTCATTTTGGGGCACACGCTCATCGTCCCAAAGGTGGCTCCCGGGGATCAGGCGCGTCGCGCCGTTCTCTTCCGTAAAGTCCGTCAACGCCCAAAAGGCTGTGCAACAGGCATTGCGTTCACTGGGGTGAGCGAGCGGATATAGCAAATCGTCGCGATGCAGCGGCTGAGGCGTCTCGTCCGGCCCGATTGCCGTGATCGAATTCGAGTTGAGCTGGTAGCTGTCGCACCACGGGCCCAGCGTCAGATCCATGGTTTCCAGTACCTTGTCGTGGACGATGAAGTCCGGGATCGCCTTGCTCTTGTTGAAGAGCGAGTGAAGCCGCTTGGTGTGATAGCCGACGAAATCACCTTCGCCGCACGACTTCTGCTGGAGATAAGGAGCGAGGTCGCTGAGCAGGCGGTCGATCGCGCCGTGGTCGATGGCATCCGCGACAATAACACAACCATCCCGCTTCAAGATCGCATCGAGATCTTCCGCACCAACTGTCGGATCAACGGTTTCGATTCCGGACTGAGCCATCGTAGTCTCCTCCACGACGTCAGATGTCAGATAAGTCTACATGCATTGGGAGGGCGATGCCATGAGCGAGGAAACCACCAACAAGAACCGGTTTGTGGTCGAAAAGGACCGCCATATCGCCTGGCTGATCTTCGACCGGCCGGAAAAACTTAACGCCATGTCGAGCCAGGGATGGCGCGACTTCGGCCGTCACCTGCGTGAATTGATCGAAGACCGCGAGATCCGCTGTCTGATCCTGGCCGGCGAAGGACGCGGGTTTCTGGCCGGTCACGATGTCGGCGAAATGGTCGAGCACGTCGAGCAGTTCGAGACCGGCGAGTACACTCTGGGCGACCTGCATGAAAACCAGAAGTTGCTGCAGGAGACGACACGGCTGATCCGCAAGGCACGTTTTCCCGTCATCGCCGCCGTCCAAGGCGTCGCCGTCGGCGCCGGGTGCGAGGTGACACTCGCCTGCGACCTCGTCGTGGCAGCAGAGGGCACGCTGTTCGGTTTCCCGGAAGTCAATGTCGGTGTCACCATCACCAATGGCGGCACCTGGTTGCTGCCGCGCAAGGTCGGGCTCGCTCGGGCGCGCGAACTTGCCTATACCGGCGACTTCATCGATGCCGAGGAAGCCTATCGCATAGGCTTGGCCAACCGTGTCGTTCCCGCCGGCAACCTGCGCGAGGAGGCTGAGAAGCTCGCAAACCGCATCGCCAGCCGCGCGCCCCTGCCCGTCCAGCTACACAAGACGATGATCGATCGCGGCCAGGAAGCCTCGCTCGAAACCATGCTGAACTTTGAAACGGAGTCCCTGGTCGTCACCGCAAGAACACGGGATCATGGCGAAGGCGCACGTGCCTTTTTCGAGAAACGGGATCCGCGGTTCACGGGAACCTAATCGCTCACGGCCCGGCGTAGTGCCGCGCGGGCCAGAAGGCGTGTCGAATCAAGCGTTGGCAGCGGCGAATTTCTGTCATCGACAACGATCGGCAGTTCCGTGCATCCCAGTATGACCGCGTCGCAGCCTTGGTCACCGAGGCGCTCGATCACCTTCAAGATGTAGGTTGTTGATTCCGGCTTGGTAATGCCGCGCACCAACTCGTCCATGATGATGTGATCGATTCTGCCACGCTCGTCAGCGTCTGGGGTTACGCACCGCAAGCCTTGGCCACGGAGTTTATCGGGATAGACATCGCTCTCGACCAACCAGCGCGTTCCCGTCAGGGCCAGACTGCGGCAGCCGCGACTGACGGCCATGTGGGCGACGACGTCGGCGATGTGCAACCATGGCAGCGGCGAGCGCGGCTCGACCCGATCGAAGGCTTGGTGAATCGTGTTGTCAGGACAGATCAGGAAGTCGGCGCCCGCCGCCGCCAGCTTCTCGGCCGAAGCCAGCATCAGATCGGCAACACCCTGCATGTCACCGCGCCCCAGGCATTCGGTGTACTCCTGCAATGAGTGGGTGTGCATGGTGATTTCGGGATGGGCGTGACCGCCCAACATCGCCGGTCCCTCGGTGCAGATTGTGCGATAGCACAGTGAGGCGCCTTCGGCCGAACAGGCGGCAATGCCGATGTGTTGTGGGATCGCGTCCGCCACGTCAGATGTTACGCATTCGGCAATCTGGCGGTGATCGGACTAGTCGCCCGCTTGTTCAACATGCGTGGCATCGCCGCGAAGTGATGCGTTCAACAGGCGGATGTGCTCGACGCCGATGCCGCAACAGCCGCCGATGGCCGACGCGCCCTGGTCGATCCAACCCCTCGCTTCCTCGACCAGTCCGGCCGGAGGAATGATGTCGTCGAACTGCCATTGCGGCATCTTGAAGTAGCCGGAGTCCGGATAGGCCATCATCGGACCGGACCAGTGTTTGCGCAGGATGTCGAGCGCCGGGCCGATCACGTGAACATTGGTGTGCATCGGTCCCATGACCGCACCGCCGCCGGCCTGGATCGCGGCGTCGACCACCTCATCGAACGGGTAATTTTCCCAGGCGAAGGAGACGACCCGGCCGTCGTCTTCCAAGCGCGCGCTCATACCGACCCAGACAGGCAGACCAGTCTCATGCGCCGCTTCGATCAGGGGCTTCATCTGGGACGGGCGCGACATCATCTCCATGATGATGAGGTCGGCGCCGCCGTCCTTGATGATACCGGCCAACTCGCGGGCATTGGCAACAAGTTGGTCGGGTGACGGCAAGGCATCGGGATCGTTGCGTGCCTCACCGGCGACCATCGGCATCATATGCGACATCGAGGCCGCGACCACGACGTCGCGGTCACCGGCGGCTCGGTCGCGCGCGTCTCGGGCGATCTCGACGGCGCGTCGATTGAGCGGCGCAACCTTGTCGCCCATGCCGGCCGGCCCCAGCATGTTGCGGGAACTGGCATAGGTGTTGGCGGTAATCACGTCGGCGCCGGCGGCGATGTAGTCCTCGTGGACCTGGCGCACGGCATCCGGGTCGACTTCGGTTGCCAGCGCGCACCAGGCATCGTCGTTCATCGGGACGTTGCGGCGTTCAAGCTCAGTGCCCGTGCCGCCGTCCAGGATGACGATCTCGCCTACCGCCAATCGCGCGTGAAGGTCGCTTAGAGCCATCGCCGCCTCCCGGCTATCGATGCGGAAAAGGTTTGGTGCGCCCGCTAGGACTCGAACCTAGGACCCACTGATTACTCCACCACCACGGCTTTCGCCGCCCCTTTCGGGTTTGTGGCCCGGACTATACCTTCGCCCTATCCCATGGGGACGTAGGCGGGTGCCGTCTAGTCTCTACACCTTCCCCAGGACGTGCTCCCTGGGGCTTGGCTCGGGATTGCCACCGGCCTTCCAGCCGCTGAGGGTTCCCCGAATTTGACACCTTGTCACCCGACGGTTTCCCGCCGGGGCTCCCAATCGAAAGTCAGTTGCTCTACCACCTGAGCTACGGGCGCTACCGGGACGGGGTTTTAGCCGATTACGCCGGTAATGCAACAAACCTCTCTCAGCCGCCGAACACCTGCTGCAACAGCTCGGTCGAGCGCGCTACCGGGTCGGTGCGGATCGCCGTTTCCTGCTCCGCGAGGTAATGGAAGATGCCGTCCAGCGTGCCGTCCAGCGCATAGTCGGTGAGATCAGCCTTCACATCCGGCACGAAGGGGATGCTGTCATACTCGCCCATCATGGCGTCATAGGACTGGATAGCGCCGACGTCGCTCAGGCTGCTGTCAACGATGGGGCGCATGCGCGTCTTCAGATCATCGCTCGTGGTGCGCCGGAAGTACTGGGTCGCGGCGTCATCGGGCCCGTTCAGGATGCCGCGCGCGTCATCCAGGGTCATCTGGTCGATGGCGCCGAAAAAGACGTCGACCGCTTCGCCGGACGCTTCCTCAGCCGCACGGTTGATCTTGAGCTCAAGGTCGTCGGCCATGTCCGACATGCCGACCGTCTTCAGCGCGCTCTGCACGGTATCCAGAGAGTCCGGCAGCGGGATGTGAATGGATGGATCGCCGTTGAAGCCATCGACCGCGCCAACCTGGTCGACGGTCCGTTCGCTTGCCAGGCGCAGGGCCTCGCGTAGTCCGGAATCGATCTCGCCATTGCTGAGCCCGGCACCCAGATCGCCACCACCGGATCCGCTGGTGCTCGATCCGGTGCTGCCTAAGTCGCCCAGCGAATCGGTTATGCCATCAAGCAGGTCGTCGGCGCGTGCTGCAATCGGCAGTGTCACGCCGGCCAACGCGCCCAAGACAAAATTACGACGTTTCATGGTCCCTCCCCCAAAAATGCCTCCGCTCTTACGTGATACGGAGCGGCATGTCCCCATGGATCATGCAGCTTCGGTCAAAATGATCGGTCCCCGTTTGGTTGCGACCAGCGTGTGTTCGTACTGGACAGAGCGGTGCTGTGGCGCGGTAACCAGCGTCCATCCGTCTTCGGTGTCTTCGGCCCAGGTCGCGCCAGTCGACAGGAACGGCTCGATCGTGAAAACCATCCCATCGGTCATGATCCGGCTGTCGTGGCGATCGCGCCAAGTCGGGATGACGGCCGGTTCTTCATGGAGACTGCGGCCGACGCCGTGACTCGCCAGGTTGCGAATGAGCGAATAGCCTTTCTTGTCCGCAAACGCTTGTATGCGCGCGCCAATGCGGTTCAGACGACGACCCGGGCGCACCTCGTGGATGCCCTGCCATAGTGCGCGTCGGCCGTCGCGGCACAGTCGTGCGATGTCGGGTTCGACGGGCGGCACCGGGAAACTGCCACCGGTATCGGCGAAGTACCCGCCCTTCTCTGCCGAAACGTCGATGTTGACGAGATCGCCCGGTGCGATCACGCGCTCTCCGGGGACGCCGTGGGCGACTTCTTCGTTGATGCTGATACAGGTTGCGCCGGGGAAGCCGTAGCACAATTCCGGTGCCGCCTGCGCCCCGGCCTCTTCGAGGAGGCGCCTGCCGAGATCGTCCAGTTCGCGCGTTGTCATGCCCGGTTCTAGCGCGTCAGCCATCGCCTTCAAGACGCGCGCGACGATGCCGCCGATCTCCCGCAGCGCCTCAAGGTCGTTCTGGTTCGATATGGTCATAATGCCCCGGAACCCGTTCGCTCAAACGTCGGCCAATACTATAGCGGATTTATGTCACCGCGTTCATAGGCGGCCAGGAAGTCGTCGGCCCAAACAGTCAAATTGCCGCCGGCTATGGCGCCGCGCAAGTCAGCCATGAGCTTCTGGTAGAAGGTGATGTTGTGGATCGTCAGCAGCATCGGTCCCAGCATCTCTTGGCAGCGGAACAGATGATGCAAGTAGCCGCGGCTGTGGCGCGTGCAGGCAATGCACGAGCAGGTCTCGTCCAGCGGGCGTGTGTCGTCCTGGTGTCGCGCGTTGCGGATGTTGACGGTGCCGCGCGACGTAAAGGCCTTGCCGGTTCGCCCGGACCTAGTCGGCAGCACGCAATCGAACATGTCGATGCCACGCTTCACCGCGCCGATGATGTCATCGGGGCGACCGACGCCCATCAGGTAGCGCGGATGGTCCGCCGGCAAGTGCGGCATCGTCATGTCGAGCACATCGAACATCATCTGCTGACCCTCGCCAACCGCCAGGCCGCCGATCGCATAGCCGTCGAAACCGATCGCGGTTAGGGCGTCCGCCGAGGCGTGGCGCAGGTCCTCGAAGGTGCTGCCCTGGACGATGCCGAACAGGCCGTAGCCCGGCCGCTCGACAAAGGCCTCGCGGCACCGTCCCGCCCAGCGCATGGAACGTTCCATCGAGTCCTTCGCGACATCGTGGCTGACCGGCCAGGCGGTGCACTCGTCCAGTGCCATGGTGATGGTGGCGTCCAGATCGTTCTGGATCGCCATGGCGCGTTCGGGTGTCAGCTCATGCCGGCTGCCGTCCACATGGCTCTTGAACGTGACGCCGGCCTCGGTGATCTCGCGCCGCTCGGCCAGAGAGAAGACCTGGTAGCCGCCGGAATCGGTCAGGATCGGGCCCGGCCAATCCATCATGCGGTGCAAGCCGCCCAGCGCCGCGACGCGTTCGGACCCCGGACGCAACATCAGATGATAGGTGTTGGCGAGCACGATATCCGCGCCCGCCCCACGCACCTGATCGGCCAACATGCCCTTGACCGTCGCCGCGGTGCCGACCGGCATGAAGGCGGGCGTGCGCACCGGACCATGAGCGGTCGTCAACGTGCCGGTGCGCGCTTCACCGTCCGTGTTTTGAACGGTCAGGCCAAATGTCGTTGTCGTGTGATTCAAGGAACTGTGGCCGATCCCGCAATCACAACGCCAGCGTATCGGTCAACATCTCGGCTGACGCGCGGGCGGCGCGGCGATACTTTTCCGGCAGCGGCATTTGTCTGAGTGACTCGTGGCTGTAGTAAATCGACACCACGCCATAGGCCACGGTCCAGCACTGGTTCTTACCGGCCTTCGGGTAGTGGCGCTGCAGAGCATCGGCGACAATCTGTGTGAAATCGTCGAGCCAGCCCTTTGATATCGTCCGAAGCGACTCGTTGTTGCGGGCCGCGGCCATCAAGACCTCGGCCACCTGCACATCGTGATTGGTCTCATCGCCATAGTCCCAAAACAGAAAGTCCAGGAGCGCGTTGGCCGGCCGCTGCTTCGGCAAGCTGGCCACCAGTTCGGCCATCACCTCGCGGTAGCGCGCGTCAACGCGCTGCGCCAGCGCATTGATCAGATCGTCCCGATTGCCGACGTAATGACGCAGAATTGACCGCTTAACGCCGGCCTCGTCAGCGACGTTTTCAAGCGATGTGGCGTCCAGTCCCTTGCGTGCCACACAGCGCGCAAAAGCGTCTAGAATCATGGCCGTACGCTCTTCAGTCAGGTCGGGTCTGGGCATGGGCCTCACTTATCACAACAAGACGGTTGGTAAAGATCTGCGTACATTTTCAAGGTTGACAATTTATAGGCAAAACTCAAGATTTTCATATCCGACAATCCACCGGACTAGGCCATGAAACACCTCACATCGATGGCGCCATTGATCCGGCTGATGGCTCCGGCCATCGTCGCCGTTACCATCGGATTGACCTTACCGCTCGTGACGTTGCATGCGGACGATATGGTCATGGATCATGGTGAGATGGGTGGCACCATGAACCACGATCTGATGGAACCCGACCCTCAGGATTTCAGCAGCTGGCAGGGTGAGACGGTCGATGTGATTGGTGCGCGAGTCGTCGACCTGGAGGGCCAGATCCATAACATCGGCATCGCCAACTCGGCCCGGCCGGCGGTCCTCGTTTTCCTCGACAACTATTGTCCCGTCTCCAACCGCTATGCGCCGGAGCTTCAGGCTTTTGCCGATCAGGCGGCCGACGCCGGCATCGAGTTCTATGGCGTGATGTCCGACCCCCTTATCACGCCCGAGGAAGCACGGCAGTTCGCTCGTGACTATGGCATCGGCTTTCCCGTCATCTTCGACGGGTCGGGCGAACTTGCCGTGCGCCTCGACCCCCTGGCGACACCCGAAGCGTTCGTTATCGGCCCGGACAACGAGGTCGTCTATCGCGGCCGCATCGACAACCGGTTCGAAGCCATTGGCGTCCTGCGCAACACCATCACCTCACACGACCTGTTGGACACAATGACCGCGCTTAAGACCGGGGATCCCCTTCTTCCAGAACGCACCATGCCTGTCGGCTGCGTGTTCGAGGCCTGGAACCACGGTATGCCGGAAGAGGTTACCTACACGCGCGACATCGCGCCGTTGGTGAACGCCAACTGCGTGGAATGCCACCGCGACGGCGGCGTCGGTCCGTTCTCCTTTGAGAGTTACGAGCAGCTGAGACGCCGCGCTACCATGGTGAGCCTGGTGACGCTGCAGGGTGTTATGCCGCCGTGGCGCGCGGCCCATGGATTCGGCGCCTTCCGCGACGAGCGCCACTTGAGCGAACGCCAAATCGCCCTGTTGTTGGAATGGTCGAATGCCGGCGCGCCTCTGGGCGAGCAGGCCGATGCCCTGCCCGAACCGTTGTGGCCGGAAGACGGCTGGCAGATCGGCGAACCGGATCTGGTGGTTGAAATGACCGAGCCCTTCGACCTGCCGGCAACCGGACCCGACATTTACCGCTACTTCGTCATCCCCTTCGAGTTGTTCAGCGAGACCGCCATCAAGGGCATGGAGTTTCGGCCCGGCGACACATCCGTCGTGCATCACGCCAACGTTTTCGTCGACTATAGCGGGCGTGCCCGGCGCGAAGACGCCAAGGACGCGGAGCCCGGCTTCTCGGTCTTCGGCACCGGCGGTTTCTTCGACTACAACGGCGAACAGGATACCTGGGGCATCGGCGGATGGACGCCGGGCGCCATCCCTTACACCATGCCCGACGGCTACGGCATGTGGCTGCCGGAGGGCGAAGGCGACATCGTCTTCGAAATTCACTACCACCTGAGCGGCAAAGCGACGGCCGACCAGAGCCGCATGGCGTTCTACTTCGCCGACGAGCCGGTTTCGAAATGGGTCGACGGCTTTGTCATCGGTACACAGTACCTCGACATCAAGCCGGAGGACGACGACTACTGGCGCCAGTTCCACATGGATATCCCCGCCGGCATGACGCTGGTCGACCTCTTGCCCCACATGCATTACCTGGGCAAGGAGGTCATCGCCACGGCAACGCTGCCGGACGGCGAGGTGATCCCTCTGATCCATATCGAGAAGTGGGACTTCCGCTGGCAGAACGTCTACGTCCTGCGGGAACCGCTTCACCTGCCGGCCGGCAGCCGGATCGATGCCTGGTTCAGCTTTGATAACTCGTCCGACAATCCCTACAACCCCGCCGTCCCGCCGGTTGATGTCACATGGGGCTGGGGTTCCAACGAGGAGATGTGTGAGATCTGGGTGAGTTTCGTGCTCGATGACTGGCGCCAACGCGACAGCATCATCAGCGCTTCCTACGACTCCTGGTACCAGGACGCGAGCCTAAGAAGCCCGCCGCCGGATCTGCACGATCTCATAAGTCACTAGAGCAGAGCCGGTCTTGATGGGACCGTTTCGCAACTGCGACAAGACGGGTCAGCCCGCTCTAACGCGGCCCGCCGGACACGGTCATTAGGGGAAATCGACATAGAGCACGGAGCACAAATCAACGCCCCAATACTCTCGATAGTTGCCCCGCTCATCTTCAACATAGATATCGAAGAAACAGTGATTGCCATAGCCGTGCATGGTGATCTCGAGTTCCTCGCCGGGCATCAGGACCTCCGATCCCAGCACATCCTCTTCCCAGTCGTCGGAATAGTCCGGCGACACAAAAATGTAGAACACCGCGAACTTACCGTAGTTGCGGACGTAGAAGTCCTGCACCCCGGCAAAGGCCGGAGCCATGAACAGCACAAACGCGGCGACCGCCATACCCGCACATAGACGTCGATACATGGTGCTAACCTCCCCCTTAAGGCAAAAGTTCGGCCGACTTTAGTCTGAGGCCGTCGCAGAACCAGCCGGTACGTTAGTTTAAGCAGGCGAACGCGAAGGGAAAAGCAGAACTATCGCCTCCTGGTTGCGCTAGAGCGCACCGTCCGGTGACGGCTGCCGCTCCAACAAACAGGCATCGCCATAAGAGTAAAACCGATAGCCCGCCGCGACGGCGTGGGCATAGGCCGCCTTCATGCGCGCGGTGCCGGAGAACGCCGAGACCAGCATGAAGAGCGTCGAGCGTGGCAGATGAAAGTTCGTGATCATACGGTCGACCACCTTGAACCGGCTGCCCGGCACCAGGAAGAGGTCGGTGTCACCCGAGAACGGATTGACATCGCCGACGTCATTGGCTGCGCTTTCGAGGAGACGCACACTGGTCGTGCCGACGGCAAAGACCCTGCCGCCCTGACGGCGCGCGTCGTTGATCGACGCGGCGGCTGCCTTTGAGATCTCACCCCACTCCGCGTGCATCACATGGTCGTCGGTATCGTCGGTCTTGATCGGCATGAACGTGCCGATCCCGACATGAAGTGTGATGCGGACCACGCGAACACCCATTGTCTCGATGCGTGCCAGCAGATCTTCAGTGAAGTGCAGTCCGGCTGTTGGCGCCGCGACGGCGCCGGTCTGCACCGCATAGACCGTCTGGTAGTCCTGCCGGTCGCGGTTCTCCGGACCCGCCTTGCGGTCGATATAGGGCGGCAGGGGCATGATGCCGTGACGATCCAGGAGGGTCATGAGGTCGGCGTCGCCTGTCGCGAACAAGAGCGTCACCGCACCGCCCTCACCCTTGGCGGTGACGTCAGCCGAGAATCCGTCGGCGAAGGCGATCGAGACGCCGGCCTTCAACTTGCGCGCCGGGCGCGCCAGCGCCTGCCAGGTGCCATCGGCATTGGCGCGCGTCAGCGTAACCTCGACCTTGCCATCGCCCTTCTTCCCAGAAAGGCGGGCCGGGAAGACCCGGGTGTCGTTGACGACGAGAACGTCACCAGCGCTCAGATAGCCCGTGAGGTCACCGAAGACACGATCCTCGAACCGGCCGTCGCCGCGCACCACGAGCATCCGCGCGGCATCGCGCGGCTCGACCGGGTGGTCGGCGATCAGGTGATCGGGAAGATCGAAATCGAACTGGTCGACCCGCATGGGTCAGCGAACCTGTTGGCGGGGCCTTCGGTCAATCGCCGTCGGCGGTCTGGCGCTGATGGCGCTGCACTGCCTCGTCCAGTCGACGGACGACACGCTCCGGCACGAAACTGTCATAGGCACCGCCTAGCAGCGCGATCTCCTTGACCAGCTTCGACGCAATGAAGGTGTGGTTCTCAGACGCCATCAGGAACACGGTCTCGATCTCATCGTCGAGCCGGGCGTTCATGCCGGCCATCTGAAACTCGAAATCGAAGTCGGATACCGCGCGCAGGCCGCGCACGATGATGCCGGCGTCACACGCCTGGGCGAAGTGCATAAGGAGGCCACGAAACGGCCGGACCTCGACTTCGGCAAGACCGTCGCCGTCGAAGTCGGCGATCTCGTCGGCCACCATTTGAACCCGTTCGTCCAGACTGAACAACGGCCCCTTCCCGGCGTTGATCGCGACGCCGACCACAAGCTTGTCGACCAGCTTGCGCGAACGTTTGATGACATCCAGATGACCGTTGGTGATCGGATCGAAGGTGCCGGGATAGATGCCGATACGCTGCTTCGCCATGGTGCTCACAGCCTTTCTGACAGGAAATTTGTGCAGTGCATCATGACGAGGATGCGCGCCCTGGACAAGGGTCGTGTGATTCCGTGGTTACGCCTCGTCATCCGGGGGCCCTTCGACCCCCGTCTCATCAGCGAACTCACTATCAGTCTGACCTTCAGTCAACGCCTCCTCGTCATCGTCTTCGCCGGCCTCTTCGTCGTCGATATGGGCGACGGAGACGACCGTCTCGTCCTTTGCGACGCGGAAGATGGTGACGCCCCGCGACTTGCGGCCGGTCTGACGGATTTCATCGACGGAGCTTCTGATGATCTGGCCGCCGTCGGAGATCAGGACAATCTGGTCGCCGTCGGCGACCGGGAACGCGGCGACGACCTCGGCACGCGGTTTCTTGGCGCCGCGCCCCAGTTCCAGGTTGTCGATGCCTTTGCCGCCACGGCCCGTCACCCGATATTCGTAGGCCGACGTGCGCTTGCCGAAGCCGTCATTGGCGACCGACAGCAGGAACTGTTCGCGCGCCTTCATGTCCTGGAAGTCGGCTTCCTCCAGCACGACCTCGTCGGTCGCGGCATCCTCGTCGCCAGTGGCCTCTTCGACAATCGTGTCATCGGCCTCAGCATCGTCATCTTCGGCGCCGTTGGCGCGGCGTTCCATGTTGATGCGTTTCATGTAAGCGCGACGTGTCGGCGCGTCGATCTCGACATGGTCCAGAATGGTCATGCCGAGCACCTCGTCGCCCTTGGCGAGGCGTATGCCGCGCACGCCCGACGACGAGCGGCCGGAGAAGACGCGCACGTCGTCGACCCGGAAACGGATGCACTTGCCCTGGCGGGTGAACAGCAGGACATCCTGGTCGGGCCGGCAGGTTTCAACGCCGATCAGGCGCTCGCCCTCGTCCAGTTTCATGGCCATCAGGCCGTTGGCGCGGATGTTGGCGAAGTCGGACAACAGGTTGCGGCGCACCGAACCGTGGGCCGTCGCGAACATGATGTGATAATCGCCCCAGCTCTCCTCGTCCTCCAGCATCGGCATGACGGTGGAGATGGTCTCGCCCTCTTCCAAGGGGAGCAGGTTGACGAAGGCTTTGCCGCGCGATTGTGGGGTCGCCATGGGCAGACGATACGTCTTCAGGCGATAGGCCTTGCCTGCGGTCGAGAAGAACAGCACCCAGGCGTGGGTGTTGACGATGAAGACGCGGCTGACGAAATCCTCATCGCGGGTCGCCATGCCGGAACGGCCTTTGCCGCCGCGCCGCTGGGCGCGATAAGCCGCCAACGGTACGCGCTTGACGTAGCCCTTGTGGCTGACGGTGACGACCATGTCCTCGCGCTGGATCAGGTCTTCGTCGTCCTGGTCCGCCTCGGCCTCGGCAAGCTGGGTACGGCGGGGGTCGGCGAACCGGTCCTTGATGTCCAGCATTTCCTCGCGGATCACTGTCATCAGGCGGTCGCGCGAACGCAGGATATCCAGGTACTCGGAGATGTGTTCGACGAGCTCATTGAGCTCCTCGACGATCTTCTCGCGTTCCAGGCCGGTCAGGCGCTGCAGGCGCAGTTCGAGGATGGCGCGGGCCTGCTCCTCGGAGAGTTTGTAACTGCCTTTCTTTGCGATAGCGGCGGCCGCCTCGTCACCCTCGACGAGCGCGATGAGCGGTACGATGTCGCCAGTCGGCCAGTCGCGCGCCATCAGCTTTTCGCGGGCTTCGACCGGGTCCGCGGCATTGCGGATCAAGGCGACGACCTCATCAACATTGGCGACGGCGACGGTCAGACCCAGCAGCAGATGGGCGCGCGCTCTGGTCCGGCCCAGCAGGTACTTTGTGCGTCGGGTGACGACTTCTTCGCGGAAGCGGACGAACTGCTCGATGATCTCGCGTAGCGTCAACAGGATCGGTTTGCCATTGACCAGCGCCAGCATGTTGCAGCCGAACGAGGTCTGCAGCGGCGTGAACCGGTAGAGCTGGTTCAGGACGATCTCGGCCATGGCGTCGCGTTTGATCTCGATGACGACGCGCACGCCCTGGCGCGCGGATTCATCGCGCAGGTCGGAAATGCCCTCGATGCGCTTGTCACGTACCAGTTCGGCGATGCGTTCCAGAAGCCTGGCCTTGTTCACCTGATACGGCACCTCAGTGACCACGATGGCCTCGCGGTCCTTCCGGATTTCCTCGATGTGCACCTTGGCGCGCATGATGACCGAGCCGCGGCCTGTCTCGTACGCGCTTCGGATGCCGCCGGCCCCCATGATCAGGCCACCGGTTGGGAAGTCAGGACCGGGCACATAGCGCATCAGGTCCATGGACGAGACGCCGGGGTTGTCGATGAACGCGCAACAGGCGTCGATCACCTCGCCCAGATTGTGCGGCGGGATGTTGGTCGCCATGCCGACGGCGATACCGCCGGCGCCGTTGACCAGCAGATTGGGGAAGCGTGCCGGCAGGACCGACGGTTCGCTCTCGCTGCCGTCATAGTTGTCGCGGAAGTCGACGGTATCCTTGTCGATGTCCTCGAGCAGCGTCTCCGCGACCTTGGCGAGCCGCGCCTCGGTGTAGCGCATGGCCGCTGGCGGGTCGCCGTCCATCGAGCCGAAATTGCCCTGGCCGTCGATCAGCAGCAGACGCAGCGAGAAGTCCTGCGCCATACGGACCATGGCGTCATAGATCGCACTGTCGCCATGGGGGTGATACTTGCCCATGACGTCACCGATGATACGCGCCGATTTGCGGTAGGCCTTGTCGGAGGTATAGCCCTCCTCGTGCATGGCATAGAGGATGCGCCGCTGCACCGGCTTCAGCCCGTCGCGCACGTCCGGAAGCGCGCGCGCGACGATGACGCTCATGGCGTAATCGAGGTAACTGCGCCGCATTTCGTCTTCGATCGTGATCGGCGCGACGTCAGACGACTCGGGAGGTGGGATCTCGGTCAAGGTGGTGCGTATTTCTACAAGATGTTGTGGTGGCGCAGTTTTTCGGCCACCAGATCCTAGGCATTTGAAGCGCGAAGTTTACCATTCTTCGCAGCCGCGAACAAACTCTGTGAGAGGTCGGTTTACCGTCGCGACGGCGGATGATTTTCGTTCGCGCAAGCCCTGTATGGCTGTATCTTTTCTCTCGCGGGCGTTGTGGATTCGAGGGGGGCTCGGATAATGGCCGATCGCACGTTTGAACTCGGGCTCGTAATGGCCGGCGCCATCTCCGGCGGCGCCTACGCCGCCGGTGTGGTCGACTTCCTGATCCAGGCGCTCGACGCCTGGTACGCCGAAAAAGCTGACGGCTCGACGCCGATCTTGCCGCACGATGTCAAGCTGCGTGTCATGTCGGGCGCGTCGGCAGGCGCCATGTGTACGGCGCTGGCGGCGGTCGCGCTAAATGCCAAGACCGAGCCCGTCAATGACGTGACCGAGCCACCGGATCCCAGCCGCAACCGCCTGTTTCATTCATGGGTCGAACAAATCGACATCAGCCACCTGCTGGGCGCACAAGACCTCCATCCCGGCGAACCCGTCTGTTCAGCGCTGGACTCAACGGTCCTGCGCGAGATCGCGATGTGTGGCCTGAAGATGGACCCCTTGTCCAAGGCACGGCCTTACGTCGACGACGACCTCGCTGTGTTCCTCACGGTCGCGAACCTGCGTGGCGTGCCCTACGGCTTTGGCCTGGAAGGTGACCCCGGCGCGTCGCGCTACGGCATGCTGGCCCATGCCGATCATATGCGTTTCAAAGTAACGCGCAGCGATGGTGGCGATCCGTTGTACGACCTGCTCAACCCGGACAAACTTTGCCGAGAAGGCAAGGTGGACGAGAACTGGCGCACCTTGGCTGATGCCGCCTTGGCCAGCGGCGCCTTTCCCATTGGATTGCAAGCCCGCGAGCTCACGCGTCCAGTCGGGCAATACAAGGAGCGCCTCGACTTCGAGGGTGCATCTAGTTTGCCGGGGGCCGATTCCGCACCATACGACTTCCTCTGTGTCGATGGCGGCCTGATGAACAACGAGCCACTGGAGCTCGCGCGTCGATATCTCGAGGGCGGCGATGGTCAACACGGTGATTCCGCCTGCACCGACGCGCACCGGGCCGTCATCATGATCGACCCGTTCCCAAACAAGGTCGATCTCGAAAAGGAAGACAAGTTGTCAGACGACGTCCTGATCATCGCGTCGTCCATGTTCAACGCGCTGGTCAATCAAGCCCGGTTCAAGCCATCGGAGCTTGAGATCGCCGGCGACACGAGCGACTACAGTCGCTTCATGATCGCACCGACACTTCGCAACGAGCAAAAGAAACTCATAGAGCCGGCGATGATGGCCTCGGTCCTCGGTGGCTTCGGCGGCTTTTTGGCCAAAGCTTTCCGTCAGCACGACTTCCAGCTGGGTCGACGAAACTGTCAGAGATTCTTAAGCCAGCATTTCGCACTGCCCGAAGACAACAAGGAGATCTTCGCCGGCGTCGATCAGGAGACGCTGAAGCAATTCCGCATCTACGATGAGGAAAATGAACGGCATCGCTTTGCCGATGACGGGACGACGCATCTGATCCCGATCATTCCCTTATGCGGCGATGCAAAACCTCGCGTTGCGGTTCCAGAACGCCCCCCGACAAGCGTGGTGAACCTGGACGAACTCAGTAGCGACATCAGAAAGCGGGCGCGCCGCGTGGCGCATCAGATGATCGACACCAAGGTGAACGGCCTGGCGGCCCGTCTTGCGGCAAAAGGCGTCTACCTCTGTTTTGGCCAATCCCGGCTTGAGAGACTGGCGCGGTCCAAAATCAACGAAGCGTTGGAGAAGCTTCGCTAGAACGGGATCTCGTCGTCGATGTCGCTGCCGGCGCCACCGCCACCCATACCGCCGGCATCGCCGCCGCCCTGATTATAGCCGGAGTAGTCGTCGCCGCCGCCTCCGCCGCCATAACCGCCACCGCCCTCGCCGCGGCTGTCGAGCATCTGCAGATCACCGCGGAAGCGCTGGACCACGACCTCGGTCGAGTACTTGTCCTGACCTGACTGATCCTGCCACTTGCGGGTCTGGAGCTGGCCCTCCAGATAGATCTTCGAGCCCTTCTTCAGGTACTTCTCGGCAACATCGCACAGGTTAGGATTGAAGATCACCACCCGGTGCCATTCCGTGCGCTCCTTACGCTCACCGGACTGACGGTCCTTCCATGACTCCGAGGTCGCGAGCGACAAGTTACACACAGGGTCGCCGCTGTTGAGGCGTCGGATTTCCGGATCGCGGCCGAGATTCCCCACCAAAATGACTTTGTTCACGCTGCCGGCCATGTTCTACTCCTGTTCCTCGACGTTTTCGGCACCTTAGCTGACTGCCCCGGACGTGTCATCCATGGCGAATCGACCGTCGTAGGACACACTAGCGGGACCGAAAAAGCACCCCTGGCAAGGCGCGCTGGACGTCGATTTCCGTGGGTAACTTGCCAGCCCGCGGCCCGCGTTCTAACAAGCTCGTCCTTGAGGGAAGAGACACAGCATGCACAAGTCGATCCGCATCCGCGGCGCGCGTGAACATAACCTGAAGAACGTGGATCTTGAGATCCCGCGCGACCGGCTTGTGGTGATCACGGGTCTCAGTGGCTCGGGCAAGTCGTCGCTGGCCTTCGATACGATTTATGCCGAGGGCCAGCGCCGTTACGTCGAGAGCCTGTCGGCCTATGCGCGTCAGTTCCTGGAGCTGATGGAAAAGCCCGATGTCGAGCACATCGAGGGCCTGTCGCCGGCGATCTCCATCGAACAGAAGACGACATCGAAGAATCCGCGCTCGACCGTCGGCACGGTGACCGAGATCCATGACTACATGCGTCTTTTGTGGGCGCGAGTCGGCGTCCCCTATTCACCGGCGACCGGCCTGCCGATCGAGAGCCAGACGGTCAGCCAGATGGTCGACCGGGTGATGGCCATGGAAGCCGGCACCCGCCTGATGCTGCTGGCGCCAATCGTCAGGGGCCGCAAGGGCGAGTACCGCAAGGAAATGGCCGAGTTGATGAAGCGCGGCTTCCAGCGGGTCAAGATCGACGGCGAGGTCTATCAGATCGAAGACGCGCCGAAGCTAAACAAGAAGCTGAAGCACAACATCGAGGTCGTCGTCGACCGCGTCGTCGTGCGCGAAGGTCTGGAGACGCGTCTGGCCGACAGCATCGAGATGGCGCTCAGCCTGGCCGACGGGCTGGTCTTCGCCGAGAACGCCGATACCGGCGACCAGACCATCTTCTCGGCCAAGTTCGCCTGCCCGGTCTCCGGCTTCACCATCGACGAGATCGAGCCGCGCCTGTTTTCGTTCAACAACCCGTTCGGCGCCTGCCCCGCCTGCGACGGCCTGGGCTCCCGCCTCTACTTCGATCCGGAGCTTGTCGTGCCCGACGAGCGCCTGTCGCTCGGCAAGGGTGCTGTCGCGCCATGGGCCAACTCGTCGTCGCAGTACTATGTGCAGACGCTGGAATCGCTCGCCACCCATTTCGGCGAGGACATGGCGACGCCGTGGGAAGATCTGCCCAAGGACATGCGCCAGACCATTCTCTACGGTTCAGGCGACGAGCCGGTCACCATGACCTTCGATGATGGCCTGAGGACCTACGAGACTCACAAGCCTTACGAAGGCGTCGTTCCCAACATGGACCGGCGCTGGCGCGAGACCGAAAGTGAATGGGTGCGCGAGGAACTCGCCAAGTATCACAACACCGCGCCGTGCGAATCCTGTGGCGGTTACCGCCTGAAGCCGGAAGCGCTGGCGGTCAAGATCGACGCCCTGCATATCGGCGAGGTCTCCGAGATGTCGATCGGTGCCGCGGGGCGCTGGTTCGCCGAGCTGGAAGCCAAGCTCACCGAAAAGCAGCAGGCCATTGCCCATCGCATCCTGAAGGAAATCAACGAACGGCTGGGTTTCCTGAACAAGGTCGGGCTGGAGTATCTGACTTTGTCACGGAATTCCGGCTCGCTGTCGGGCGGCGAGAGCCAGCGCATCCGGCTGGCATCGCAGATCGGATCGGGCCTGACCGGCGTGCTCTATGTGCTGGATGAGCCGAGCATCGGGCTGCACCAGCGTGATAACCAGAGGCTGCTGGACACGCTTGTGCGCCTGCGCGATCTCGGTAACACGGTGATTGTCGTTGAGCATGACGAAGAAGCGATCCGCGCGGCCGAGTATGTGGTCGATATGGGCCCCGGTGCGGGCGAACACGGTGGCAAGGTCGTCGCCCAGGGCGCGCCGGCGGAGGTCATGGCCAACCCGGAGAGCCTGACCGGCCAATATCTGACCGGCATGCGCCAGATCGAGGTGCCGAAGACGCGGCGCAAGGGCAAGAAGAAGCAGGCGCTGAAGGTCGTCGGCGCGACCGCGAACAACCTGCAGAAGGTAACCGCGACCATCCCGCTGGGCACCTTCACCTGCGTCACCGGCGTTTCGGGCGGCGGCAAGTCGACCCTAATCATCGAAACGCTCTACCAGGCGCTCGCCAAGAAACTCAACGGCGCACGCATGCATCCGGGCGCCCACGACAAGCTGACGGGCACCGAATTCCTCGACAAGGTCGTCGACATCGATCAATCGCCGATCGGCCGCACGCCACGATCCAACCCCGCGACCTATACCGGCGCCTTCACGCCGATCCGCGACTGGTTCGCCGGCCTGCCCGAGGCCAAGGCGCGCGGCTACAAACCCGGCCGGTTCAGCTTCAACGTCAAGGGTGGCCGGTGCGAGGCCTGTCAGGGCGACGGATTAATCAAGATTGAGATGCACTTCCTGCCCGATGTTTACGTCCAGTGTGATGTCTGCAAGGGCGCGCGGTACAATCGGGAAACACTGGAAGTTTTATTTAAAGACAAATCGATAGCCGATGTTCTTGATATGACTGTTGAGGAAGGACTCAGTTTCTTCAACGCTGTTCCGGCGATCCGGCAGAAACTTGAGATGTTGAATCGAGTCGGCCTGGGCTACATCAAGATCGGCCAGCCGGCGACGACGCTCTCCGGCGGCGAGGCCCAGCGGGTTAAGCTGGCCAAGGAACTGTCGCGCCGCGCCACGGGCCGCACGCTCTACATCCTGGACGAACCGACAACGGGCCTGCATTTCGAGGATGTGCGCAAGCTGCTTGAGGTGCTGCACGCCCTCGTCGAACAGGGCAACACGGTGGTGGTGATCGAGCACAATCTGGAAGTCATCAAGACCGCCGACTGGATCATCGACCTGGGCCCCGAAGGCGGCGACGGCGGCGGCCGTATCGTCGCGGCGGGCACCCCCGAAGCGGTCAGCGGCGTCGAGGAAAGCTATACCGGTCACTATCTGGCCGGGTTGCTGAAACCTTCCCGCAAGACGGCTGACGCCGCCGAATAGACGTTTACATCAACTGTTCAAGCGTCTCTTGCGTACGGCCGGCGGCATCTTTGGCTGTGATGATGTCGTTGGAACCCAGCCCCGACAGAGCCGACGTGAGCGCGCTCTCCAGGGCGAAGCGCGTATCGGCGTCGCTGGTGTCGGCGATGGCACCCGCGCCCATACCGTCGCAGGGGTTGCCGGCGCCGGCGTGAAAGCCAACACCGTCCGGGCCGACCAGGCAATTGACGACATGCTGAAGGTGCGTGTGGATATCACCGATCTCGGCGCCATTCGACGCGTAGCCGGCATGAAGGGCGGCCTCGGCGATCTCTTCGGCGGAGTCATCGGCCAGCGCCGGCTGTGTCGCGAGCAAAAGCACCGACACCGTGGCCAGGGCAAGGCCTTTCAAAATGGTTCCAGTGGCGTGTGTCATGGTCCCCCCATTTCCTCGAACGCTCAGAGGAAGCCCCCCGACGGGCTTGTAATCATAGGACACCGCCATTCATGGGTGAAACCATCTAAAGTGGCGGAGGCCGCATGGAACCTCCGCCATCTTCATGACCAAATCTTGGCAGGCTGGCGCGCAATCTAGACGCCGGCCTTCACCTCCTCCCACATCACGGCGATCTTATCGACATTGGCCTGATAGCGGTAAAACTGGGTCGACGCGAGGTAGGCATCGACATCCTTGGCCAGGCCGATTGAACGAAGGAACTCGTCGGTGAAGGGCTCGTAAGCCTTCACGTTGGCGTGGCCGTAGTACCAGTTCTCGATTTCAAAGATGCCAGCTTCCGGCGAGATGAAGGAATCGATCACCTCGTGGGCCTTCTCGTACATGCCATGCTCGATCGCCGCGGGGTGAATGCACAAGCCGCAGACCCAGGTGAACGCGCCCTCTTTCGGGTTCATCCAGATCCATTGGGCTTCAGGATCGGCTTCCTGGGCATTCCAGATCAGCGAGTTCCAGCCGACCGCCATGATGATCTCGCCCGACGCCATGGATTGGGCGATCTCTGTCATCGAACTGCCGAGCAAGCGGTTGAGCGGAAGCTGCTCCTTCAGCTTCTGATGCACCTTCGCCAGGTCGTCATCGCTCAGGTTCCACGGGTCAAGGCCGAGTATCACGGCCGCGATCGAGGATGCCTCCGTCGAGTAGTCGATCATCGAGACCCGGCCGGCATAGTTTTCGTCCCACAGCGCGTTCCACGTCTGGTTCGCCGGATCGGCGTACTCCGGCGCCAGGTCACCGCGCACCATGATCGAGGTCTGTCCCCAATCTTCCGGCACGAACAGGCGTTTGCCATCGACCACGGAGCCCGGCAGGTCCTTGAAGCTGGGGATCACATCCGGCCAATTGGACAGCCGATCGGTCTCGATCGGCGCCAGCAGGCCCGCATCGTTCCACAGCGGCAGAACCGTCAGACAGGGAAAGTGAATGTCAGGCTCATAGCCCGCGCGCATCTTGTTAAAGGCGGCGTCTTCATCATCGAAGAACGTGTAGTTGGGTTCGACGCCGTACTTTTCGACATAGTGGATCATGAATTCCGGGCTGTCGTAGCCGGCCCAGGTGAAGAACACCGGATGATCTTCGTTGAAGGCACGGGCACCGTTGCTCAGGATCGGCATTGCCACGGTGCCGATGCCGAAAGCTCCCATCAGCTTCTTGGCCTGGCGGCGCGTAATCTTGCCGCTGAACAAGAGGTCCTGAAATTGACTGACGTCCATGTCGCACTCCCTTATTGGCAGCGTCGATTTGGGCGGCGGCGCTGCGTTTGTTTGTCGGTTGAGAAGGATCTCTCGCGAAAAATTCTAACACGGACGCGCGCAAAAACGGCATCCCACACGATCAAGAGCGCCGAAAGTGTTTGCTTAAAGCGAGCGCCTGGCCCTGGTAGTGACTGCCCAGATCGGCGCCATAGAGTTTGTCGGGCACTTGCATAAGGCGCTCGTAGCGCAGCCGGCCCATGATCTGGCCGTGCTCCAGAAGAAACGGGACCTCGTGGCTTCTGACTTCCAGCACCGCCCGCGATCCCGCATCGTCGTCCGGGCTCCAGCCAAAGCCGGGATCGAAGAAGCCGGCGTAGTGCACGCGGAACTCGCCGACCAGGGTGTCATAGGCGACCATTTCGGCGGCGTGTTCGGGCGGCACCTTGACCCGTTCGCGGGTCGCCAGGATGTAGAAGTCGTCGGGGTTCAGGATCAGGCCCCTTCCCGGCTTGGCATGGATCGGTTCCCAGTAGTCCTCGGGATCCAAGACGCCCTTCTTGTCGACATCGATGACGTCGGCATGTTGCTTGGCCTTGTAGCCGACCAGCGACCCCGCGCCGTCGCCTTCCAGATCAAGCGTGAATGCGATGGAGTCCTCGCGGATCGTCTGGGCCCCGTCGGGTGTATCGACCAGCCGATACTGCTCGTGCAGCCGCTCCAGCGTATCGCGTCCGAACTGGGGCGAGCCGCGCCGTAGCCTGAGCTGGCACAGTCGCGAGCCGGGCCTGACGACGACGCTGAACGTGCGCGGCGAAACCTCGGCATAGAGCTTGCCCTTGTAGCCCTTAGGGATGCGGTCGAACTCGGTGCCGTAGTCGGTGATGATGCGGGTAAAGATATCCAGCCGGCCGGTCGAACTCTTCGGGTTGGCGATGCCGGCGATGTCGCCCGACAGCCTGAGCTCTTCCTGGATCGGCACAATGTAGACGCAGCCGCGCTCCAGCACCGCGCCGCCGGCCAGATCGATCTGGTGCATGCCGAGCTCGCGAAGCTTGCCCTCGACCGGCGCGCGCTTGCCGGTCAAAAAGCTCGCCCTGACCCGCCACGCCACATCGCCCAGACGCAGATCGATGCTGGACGGCTGGATCTGGTCGTCGTCCAGTGGCGACGCCGGCAGGATGTCGGCGCCGATCAGGTCGCGGATGCGTTGTGACGGCAGGACGCCGGTCGTGAAACCAGCCTCCGCCTTGTCGCCGTCATCGGCGCTTGGAAACAGTGGCGTCGGCGCCTGGGCCATGGCGTGCCGGTCCGGTGGTTCGCGTGAGAGGGTAACCTAACAGGTGGCCGCGACCACGAAAGGTCCGAAACCGCCCATCCAGTCACAATCCGCCATCATAATGTTCCACATGAAGTCAGGGCTAAGACTCCAATATTTTCCAATACTTGCAACATTATCCTCACTTTCCACGGCGTGAAGAACACCGTTCCATCCACGGGTTGGTTCGTCTCGATCGACAACGGGACCTGTTGACGATGCCGGGCCGGCGTTCTACCTCGCCTGCATGGGACAAACGATCCACGTCATCGGCGGCGGACTGGCCGGATCAGAGGCCGCGTGGCAAATCGCTCGCGCGGGCCTTCCCGTCGTGCTGTACGAGATGCGACCGGTCAAAGGCACCGAAGCCCACAAGACCGACAGCCTGGCAGAACTGGTCTGTTCGAACTCGTTCCGCTCCGACGACGCAGAGAACAATGCCGTCGGCCTGCTGCACGAGGAACTCAGGCGCGGTGGATCAGTCATTATGGCGGCGGCCGACCGCCATCAAGTGCCGGCGGGCGGCGCGCTGGCGGTCGATCGCGACGGATTTGCCGCGTCGGTCCAGGAGGCCATCGAATCTGAACCCCTGATCACCATCGAGCGGTCCGAGATCAGCGCCCTACCCGATGCCGACTGGGGCCAGGTCATCGTTGCCACCGGGCCGCTGACGTCCGAGAACCTGGCAGCGGACATTCGCGCGGCCACCGGCGAGGAGCATTTGGCGTTTTTCGACGCCATCGCGCCGATCGTCCACCGCGACAGCATCGACATGGATATCGCGTGGTTCCAGTCGCGCTATGACAAGGCGGGGCCGGCCGGCGACCGGGCGGCCTACATCAACTGCCCGATGGATATGGCGCAGTACGACGCCTTTATCGACGCCTTGATGGCGGCCGAGAAGACCGCATTCAAGGACTGGGAGGAAGACACGCCTTACTTCGAGGGCTGCCTGCCGATCGAGGTCATGGCCGAACGCGGGCGCAACACCCTGCGCTATGGGCCGATGAAGCCGGTCGGCCTGACCGATCCCAATAGCGGCGCCAAGCCGTTTGCCGTCGTGCAACTGCGCCAGGACAACGCTCTGGGCACGCTCTTCAACATGGTGGGCTTCCAGACCAAGCTGAAGTACGGCGCGCAGACCGAGGTGTTCCGCATGATCCCCGGCCTTCAGGAGGCGCAGTTTGCGCGTCTGGGCGGCATCCACCGCAACACCTTCATCAATAGTCCGCGGCTCCTGGACGGCGCGCTCAGACTGCGCCGCCAGCCCCATCTGCGGTTCGCGGGCCAGATCACCGGGGTCGAGGGCTACGTCGAGAGCACGGCGCTGGGCCTTCTGGCTGGGCGTTTCGCCGTGCTGGAGGCCGCCGGGCGGGCGATCATTCCGCCGCCGTCGACGACGGCGCTGGGCGCCCTGCTCAATCACGTGACCATCGGCGCCGACGCCAAGACGTTTCAACCGATGAACTGCAATTTCGGCCTCTTTCCACCGCCCGACCCGCGCCTGCATAAATCCGAGCGCCGCGCTTCCTTTGTCAGCCGCGCTCGCCACGACCTCAGCAATTGGCTCGGTGAGGCCGAAGCCGCACAGTAAGCTGCCCTAGATCCGCCTCGTCATAGCGTGGAGCGCCGCCTTAAGCATGCGCCCGGCCCCGCGTTCAGCAACTCTGGGATTGAAGACGTCGTGGCCCAGCCGGCGTAATCGGGCGAGGTCGATGGTCGCCAACGTGACCGGCAACAGCGCAGGAACGGCCGTGCCAGGCAGTTCCCGCGACAATGAGCGGGCCTGTCCTATGTGCTCATCCGCCAAGTCCGCGACGGCCTCGACCGTCGCCGCAAGTGCCGGGCTGTTCTTGCCTGATCTGAGGTCGCGCTCGCTCAAACCGTGTTTAAGCATGGTGTCGGACGGTAGCAGGATGCGATTGGCGGCCAGCAGGTGCGGCGTCGCGCGCAGCAGACCGGTTAGCGCCTGGGCCGTACCGGCGGCGTCCGCCACGGCGCGAAGATTACTGGCTTTGATGCCGAGCACACCGAGCGCCAGCGCCACGACCGGGGAAGCGGTGCGCCGCGCATAGGTCTCCAGCGACGCAAGGGTCTCAGGCTGGATTGTTTCCAGGTCGGCCCCGCGGGCGTCAATCAGCCCGTCAAACAGCGCCCGGTCGAGATCGTGACGGTCGATCGCCGGCGCGAGTGCTGCCACCACGTCGTGGCGCCGCGTCGTGCCGCCATAGAGCCCGTCGACCGCCTCGCGCCACCATTGCAGGCGGATCTCGCCCAACATCGGCTCGGAGACCTTGTCCTGGACCGCCGCGAGCTCGGTGTTGAAGGCGTAAATGGCCAACAGGTCCTCGCGCCGGTCGGGCGGCGCAAAAAGCGCGCAGAACCAACGGTCGCGGTCATAGCGTTTGACCGCGACCGCACATGCCGACAGATTGGCGTCAGCGCGGCCCACTTTGCCCCCAGACCCGAATGGAATGACTGCTCCGTCCGCACATTGTGGCACGATCATGGAGGTTCAAGCGCCGTCCCGCGACCACACATCGGAGAATTTCCCAGTCGCTTCCTGGCTTTTGCCCAAGGAAAGCCGGCCGCACGTGATGGCGTTCTACCGTTTCGCGCGGGCCGCCGACGATATCGCCGACGGCACTGGCGGCACGGACGTCGAGAAATGCACCCGCCTGGATCGCATGCTGGCCGTCCTGGATGGCGCGGAGCCGGCCGACGGGCCAGAGCAAGCCGCCGCCCAGCTGGTTGAGAGCCTGGCGCAGACCGGTGTCACCGATCAGTACGCGCGCCACGTGCTGCAGGCGTTCCGCCGGGACGCGGAGAACCCACGCTGCCGGACCTGGAGCGACCTGATGCTCTACTGTCGCTATTCGGCGGCGCCGGTGGGCAGGTTTTTGATCGACACGACCGGCGAGGATGCCGCCGCCTACCCGGCGTCGGACGCCCTTTGCGCCGCGCTTCAGGTGCTGAACCATCTCCAGGACTGCGGCGACGACCGCCGGCGCATCGACCGCGTCTATATCCCGACCGATTGGCTGGCCGCCGAAGGGGCGTCGGTCGAGGATCTGGAAAGCGATCGGGCGAGCCCTGCTCTGCGCAAGGTGCTCGACCGTTGCCTGGACGGCGTCGATGTCCTGCTGGCCCAGGCAACGCCGCTCTCGGGCCTGCTCGGGCACAGCCGTCTGCGCTACGACGCGGCGGTCATCCATGCGATCGCCTGCCGGCTAAGAAACCGATTGAGGCGCGGCGACCCTCTGGCGCACCGCATCGCGCTCACGAAGTCCGAGCGCGCCGTCTGCCTTGCCCGCGGTTTGCTTCGGGGCTTGCGGCAGCGATGACCCAAGCAACCAACAGCCTTGGCGAGGCCGACAGCTGGGCCCATGTCGAACGCCTGGTGCAGGGATCAAAGAGCTCCTTCTATTGGGCGATGCGTTTGCTCCCCGTCGCCAAGCGCCGTGCCATGTTCGCGGTCTATGCCTATTGCCGGGAACTCGACGACATTGCCGACGAGCCGGCGCCCGAAACCGAGAAACAACAAGGCCTTGCGGCATGGCGCCGGGAGGTGAACGCTGTTTACGACAACGCGCCAACGACATCTCTTGGCCGGACTCTCAACGATGTCCGCCAAGACTTTCCTATTCAACGCGATGATCTGCTGGCCGTTATCGACGGAGTCGCGACCGATGCCAACGGCCCCGTCGTCCGTCCGAGCCTCGCCGAACTGGAGCTTTACTGTGATCGCGTTGCCGGTGCCGTCGGGCTGTTGTCGGTCGCCATCTTCGGTGCCACAGGCCATGCCGGCGAGATGCTCGCCCGCTCGCTGGGCCGCGCGCTCCAGTTCACCAACATCCTGAGAGACCTGCGTGAGGACGCGGCTGACGGCAGGGTCTACCTGCCCGACGAGTGGCTGCGCGACGCGGGCATCGAGGCGTTGTCGCCCGAGACGATCATGAACGATCCCGCGCTGGGCGATGTCTGCCGCACCATGGCGGCGGCGGCCGATGGCTATTTCAAGCAAGCCGACGATGCCCTGGCGGCATGCGACCGCCGCGCGGTCCGCCCTGCTGTCGTGATGATGGTGAGCTATCGCCGACTGCTGCGCAAAATGGAGCGGCGCGGCTGGCCGCAGACCGGTGACAAGGCCCGCTTGTCGGCTGCGGAAAAGCTCGCCATTGGCGTCTATCACGGGCTGTTGTGACGGTTTACGTCATTGGCGCGGGCGTGTCCGGGCTCGCGGCGGCCTTGACCGCCGCCCAGGCAGGCGCTGGCGTGACCTTGATCGAGGCCACTCCCCAAGCCGGCGGGCGCTGCCGGTCGCTTGACGACGCCACCTTGGGACGTCGGATTGATAACGGCAGCCATGTGCTGCTAGGCGCCAACCCCGCCGCGTTTGCCTACCTCGAGGCCATAGGCGCGCGGGAGACGGTCATGCGCTTGGACCTCGACGGTTATCGCTTTACCGATCTGGAAACCGGCGAACGGTGGTCCTATGAGGCCGGACGCTCCATGCCCGGCGTCAGACCGTGGCAATTCCTGCGCGCGCTCAGTCTGTTTCTCCCCGGCACGGACCGCACGGTCGCCCAGGCGCTTGGATCCGGACTTTTGATGCGTCGTTTCTGGGCGCCGATGACGTACGCCATCCTCAACACACCACCCCAGCAGGCATCCGCCCGCATGCTGCGTCAGACGCTGACCGAGATCCTCCGCCATGGCCGCCGTGGCCTTCAGATGCATATGGCGCGCGATGGACTGAGCGAGAGTTTCGTCGACCCGGCACTCGCCAGACTGGTGCAACGCGGCGCGCGCACGGCGTTCGGCCAACGGGTTGTTGGCCTCACAATCGAACAGGGCAGAACGACCATGCTGTCCCTGGGCGACCAATCCCTGAGGCTCACCGACGGTGACGCGGTCATCGTCGCCACGGGCCCGAAAGCAGCCGGCGATCTCATTCCCGACCTCACGACGCCTCAGGGCGACAATGCGATCGTCAACGGACACTTCCTGGTCAAGGAGGTCGGCGAAGCAGACGGCCGGCCCGGTGCCATGGGCCTGGTCGGCGCGACCGCGCAATGGCTCTTTTGGCGCGAAGGGATCGTTTCCGCCACGGTCAGCGCCGCCAATGATCTGGCGGCCCAGGACAACCATGCCATCGCCGCGATCCTGTGGCGCGACATCACCCAGGCCTTGGACCTGGGCGACCAACCCCTACCCCTTTTTCGAATCGTGAAAGAGAAGCGCGCCACCTTTGCCCAAACCTGCGCCAACGAGCGCCGACGTCCGCCGTCCGCGACGTCGCTCGCCAACCTTTTCGTCGCTGGCGACTGGACCGACACTGGTCTGCCGGCGTCCATCGAAGGCGCAATTCGCTCTGGTAATCGGGCCGCGCAGCTGGCTCTGGCCGGTTAAGCCAGGTCCGTTTGTTGGGAGTGAATTAGAAAGAATTTACTTCTCAATCTAGACACGACGCGCCTTCTGGCTCTTAAATGGCACCCGTGAACACGACCGACGACACTGGGTGCTCGTCGGAAATCAGCGCCGGTCGAGCGCTAAAGGGGCAAAGCGAACAGCTACAACTGATAGCGGTGAACGGCGTTCACTATGGAAAACCATCTAGATGTGGTGGGGGTTAACCAATGGCGAAAATTCTTCAGTCTTTACCCGCAACGGTGACTGCCGGCGTTGTTCTTACGATCATCGTCGCCATCATCATTCTCGCGGTCGGTTGACGCGCCCGGCAGATTGAGGGGTAAACATGGACGACTTGTATGGCTTCTGGATGTTCTTGTTCCGCTACCTGCACGTCCTGAGCGGCGTCATGTGGATCGGTCTGTTGTGGTACTTCAACTTCGTACAGATCCCGAACATGCCGAAGATTCCGGACGAGCAAAAGCCGGCGATCGGCAAAGTGATCGCGCCTGCGGCCCTGTTCTGGTTCCGTTGGGGTGCCATGGCGACGATCGTGACCGGTCTGATCTTGGCCTGGTTAAATGGCTACTTGGTCGACGCCATCGCTGTTGGCATCACTGACCAAGGGTCCAGCACGCCGATCGGTATCGGCATGTGGCTGGGTACGATCATGTGGTTCAACGTTTGGTTCGTGATCTGGCCCAATCAGAAGCGGGCGCTAGGCATCGTCGAGGCGGATGCTGACACGAAAGCGAAGTCCGCCCGAACAGCCATGCTGTTCTCGCGGACCAACACCATGCTCTCGATCCCCATGCTGTTCTGCATGGTTTCGGGTCAAAATGTGTGGTGGTGATCTCTGACGAGCAACGTTTTGTCTAAGGAGCGGGGCCTTCGGGTCCCGCTCTTATTTTGGCTAGACCGCGATCATGGCTGCCGCGACGCGGCGCGCGTCGGCGACCAGCAGGTTGAAGGTTCGGCAGGCAGCACCCGTATCCATGACATCGGTGACAATGCCGCGCGGTCGCAGCACGTTGCGCACGGCCTCGTCGATCCGGGGCACCCCGTGCCCGCTTCCGATCAACAGGATGTCGATGGGATCATCAGCTTCGCTGACCTGGATCAGGCTTTCCGCCGTCACCTCGCTGATCGAGCCAATCGGCCAGGCATGGACGATGGACGGCAGAACGATCAGGGATCCTTCATAGCGCTGGCCCGAAATCCGAAACCCGCCGTCACCATAACCTTGCACCAGCTTTGGGCTGCGTTCGGGATCCGGCGTCATATCCCGCATCGATCTAGGGCGTGGCGTCCGCGGATGCGTCCTCTTCGCCGTCTTCGGCCTTGTCCTCGTCTCTGTCGAATACGCGCCGGCCGGGCCGCAGATAGAGCAGCAGCGGCGCGGCGACAAAAACCGAGGAATAGGTACCGATGATGACGCCCCAGATCATCGCCAGCGTGAAGCCGGCGATCACCTCGCCGCCGAAGAAATAGAGGGCGAAAAGCGCCAACAGCGTGGTGCCGCTGGTCATAATGGTACGTGACAGGGTGTCGTTCAGCGACTTGTCGAGCAAATCGACCAACGGCAGCTTCTTGTATTTGCGCAGGTTTTCGCGCACGCGGTCATAGATGACGACCGTGTCATTCATCGAATAGCCGACGATGGTCAAAAGCGCGGCCACGATGGGCAGGCCGAAGTCGAGCTGGGTGAGTGAAAAGAGCCCGATGGTCAAGATGACATCGTGCAGCAGCGCGATGACGGCGCCCAGAGAGAACTGCCACTCGAACCTGAGCCAGATATAGATCAGCATCGCGCCCAGCGCGATCAGGACGGCCATGATGCCCTTTTCGATCAGTTCGTCGCTGACCTGGGGTCCGACGAACTCGATACGCCGGTAGTCCACGGGCCCGAAATCGGTGTCCAAGACGTCGCGCACGATCTGGACTGCCGCCTGCTGGGCCGCTTCATCCCCATCCTGGCGCTGGATCCGGATCAGAACGTCCGTATCCTGGCCGAATTCCTGCAGCGACACCTCGCCCAACTCCAGCGCGTTCAGCGCATTGCGCATGCCTTCGATATCGGCCGGGCCTTCGGTGCGCACCTCGACCAAGGTGCCACCGCGAAAATCGATGCCGAAGTTGAGGCCCATGACCAGGAACAGAACGATCGAGGCCACAATGCCCAGCGCCGACAGGCCGATCGCCGGGTTGCGCCAGCGCATGAACGGCACGTGGGTGTTTTTTGGGACGAGGCGGAGCGGTTTCATGGCATCGTCCTAAAGCGGCAGCGCCTGCGGCCGGCGGCGTCGCAGCCACAGAACGGCGAACAGGCGGGTCACCATGATCGACGTGAAGAGCGATGTCAGAATGCCGATCGCGAGCGTCACGCCGAATCCTTTGATGGGCCCGTCGCCCAGGGTGTAGAGCAAAGCCGCGGCGATAAACGTGGTGACATTGGCGTCAATAATCGTCGTCAGCGCGCGCTTGTAGCCCGCATCGACCGCGTTGAAGGGCGTTCGCCCATTAGCGATCTCCTCGCGTATTCGCTCGAAGATAAGCACGTTGGCGTCCACCGCCATACCGATAGTCAAGACGATGCCGGCAATGCCAGGCAGTGTCAGCGTCGCCTGCAAGGTAGAGAGTGCCCCGCCGATCAGAATGATGTTCGCGACCAGCGCCACGTTGGCGAATATGCCGAACAGGCCATAGCTCAACACCATGAAGACGATGACAGCGACCAGACCGATGACAGCGGCCATCTCGCCGGCGCGCACCTGATCGGCGCCCATGTTGGGGCCGACCGTGCGCTCTTCCAGGATCAACAGTGGCGCCGGCAAGGCGCCCGCGCGCAGCAGGACCGCGAGATCGTTGGTCTCTTCGGGCGAGAAGTTACCGGTGATGACGCCGGCCCCCTGGCAGATCGGGCCGTTGATCCGCGGCGCGCTGATGACTTCGTCATCCAGCACGATCGCCATCGGCAGGCCGACGTTCTCCGTTGTCGTGTCGCAGAAACGTCGGCCGCCGGCGCTATCGAAGCGGAAGGAAACAACCGGGCGGCCCTGCTCGAACGATGGCTGCGCGTCGGTCAGGTGCTCGCCGCTGACCATGACCCGCTTGCGCACGACGTAGTATTGATCCGGTACCCCAGCCGCAATCTGCTCAGGGGTACGGTGTTCTTTCAAGAGCTCGGAGCCCGCCGGGATATCGCCCGCCAGTGCCTGGTTGAGCGGCGTCTCGTTGTCGAGCATGCGGAAGGTCAGCTTGGCGACCGTGTCCGGATCGATGATGCTGGAATCGCTGATGCCCGGCAGCTGGATGATGATCCGGTCCAGCCCCTGGCGCTGGATGATCGGCTCGCTGACGCCGAACTCGTTGAGGCGGCGTGTCAGAATCTCGATGGCCTGTTCGGTGGCGTTGCTGATGCGTTCGTTGATGCCCTGCTCGGTCAACGCGACCGCAATGGTGCCGTCGTCCTCGAAATCGACCACGAGATCGTCGTCATAACCCTGCACCGCCAAACGGGCCGCCTCCAGATCGGCTGCCTCGCGCAGCATCATGACCAGTTGCTGATTGCCCCAGCCTTGTGAGCGCACGCCAATGCGTTCGTCCCGCAGTATCGCGCGGAAGTCGCCCTCGATCGATTCCTGCCACTCTTCCAGGATCGTCTCGCTTTCGACCTCCAGGAGAACATAGGAACCGCCCCTTAGGTCGAGACCCAGGCTGATCTGCTTATGGGGCAGCCAGTCCGGCAGTCCGTCCAGACTGTCTTTGGGCAACAGATTGGGCAGCGCAAAGAGTATGCCGAGCGCGCAAACGACAGCGACGACGGTAATCTTCCAGGCGGGGAAGTGAAGCATCGAGGCCTGTTACGAGTCCTTCTTTTCTTCTTTTTCGTCCTTGTCGTCGTCGCGATCGTCGTCCCGCGCTTCCGTGCGCTGATAGGTATCGGCGATCATGGACTGGCGGCACTTGACCTTCACATTAGGCGCGATCTCGACCAGCAGCACGCCGTCGCCTTCGATGCGGGCAATGCGGCCGATGATACCGCCATTGGTCACGATCTGGTCGCCACGCTTCAGGGCACCCAGCATCTGGCGGTGGTCCTTGGCGCGCTTTTGCTGCGGCCGGATCACGAAGAACCAGAAGACCGCGAACATGGCCACCATCATGAAGATGAAGATCGGATCAAATCCGCCGGCGCCGCCGCCGCCGGCCTGTGCGTATGCCGGTGAAATCAGCATGCGTTTCTCCTGTCGGAAAGGGACGGCGGACTATAGCCACACGCGGCCCCAATGCAAGCGGCGCGACGACCACAAAGTCGTCTCAGATCCGCCCCAATCGGCTTCAACCTTCGGTGATACTGATAGGGACGCCCATGACTGGAGGCGGTGGCCTCACCATCCCTGCTCAGCAGGGATACTTCGGGCCAGAAAAAGGGTCGGCGTTGAGCGGTTCTGCCGTTCCGCTCAACGCCGATTTACGCGCTCGACCCCCTTAAGGGAGGACTTGGTTAGGCGGCGATCCTGTTGTTGATCGCCCAAATGGCGGCCTGTGTGCGGTTCTGCACGGCCGTCTTCTTCAAAATGTGCTTGATGTGAACCTTGACGGTCGCCTCAGCCACGTTGAGCTGATTGGCGATGACCTTATTGGCTTCGCCGGCGGCCAGATGACGCAGGATCTCGGTCTCGCGGTCGGAGAGGTCGACGCCATCCACCGAACGGCCGAGCTGGTCGCCCATGCCCCGCGCGCCAGCCTGCTCGATGACCATGGGGATCAGACCGGAGGAGAACACGCGCTCGCCGGTCAGGACCAGCTTCAGCGAGGCGAGCAGCGCCTGGGGCGACACGTCCTTCAAAAGATAGCCGTCAACGCCGGCGCCAAAGTAGTCGCCGAGCACCTTGCGATCGAGGTCGTCGACCAGGACGACCAGCTTCATCTCCGGCTTGTCCTTGCGCAACTGTTCCATTTTGGCATGTGTCTCGTTGTCCCGATTTGGGGCATTCACGATCAACATGCTGGGTTCCTCGGGGCCATAGTCGCCGTCGACGAACTCGGTCAGGGAGGCAATCTGGCCGATAACCTCGAAGCTGGAATTGTCAAACAGGCGGATCATGCCTTCCCGCGAAAGGCGGTTAGGATCAACGATTACAACGGTTGCGTTCGTTTCGGTGGAGCTCATGTCAACTACCCCTGGTCCTGAAGCCTGAAACCCTCACCCGTCGACCCGCCGTTACCCGGCTGGTACGGGCTGCACATTCGGAATAGCTAGAAGCAGGTATCGTGCCAGTCTGACGACGTACCCCGTTGGATACGGCAATTCGCAGGAGTCCCCCTGGGGATAAGCCCAGAATGCCTGCTAAATGATACCGATGGTCACGCGCCCGTGTCGGCACACCCGTTGAGATAGTCTGCGAGGGCTGATAGATGCATCGCCATAAGTGTACCGAAGGAGGACTTTATGCCCGGTCCCTTGGACGGATTTCGTGTCATCGATGTCACCGCGATGGTCTCAGGCCCCTACGCCACCATGATGCTGGCCGACCAGGGGGCGGACGTGATCAAGGTAGAGAACCCCAACGGCGGCGATCACACGCGGGAGTCCTCCAATCTAAGAAACGGCTTCTCGGCCTCGTTCCTCAACAACAACCGGAACAAGCGGTCGGTTGCCTTAAACCTTAAAGACCCGCGCGGCATCGACGCGCTGATGCGTCTGGTCGCCAGCGCCGATGTCTTTGTCCAGAACTTCAGGCCGGGTGTCGTCGACCGCATGGGGATCGGCGAGGCGGCGCTGCGCGCCGTGCGTCCCGATCTGGTCTATGTCTCGATCAGCGGCTTCGGGCCGGACGGTCCCTATGCGCATAAGCCGGTCTACGATCCCCTGGTCCAGGCGCTTTCCGGGTTGGCGACGGTGCAGGCCGGGTCCGATGAGGAGCGCCCGCGCCTGGTGCGCACCATCCTGCCCGACAAGCTGACCGGCGTGACAGCGTCCCAGGCGATCACGGCGGCCCTGCTCGCACGCGAACGCAGCGGCCATGGTCAGCATGTCGAGGTCTCGATGCTGGCCAGTGTCGTGTCGTTCCTGTGGGGCTCGGACATGGGCAGCCAGACCTTCGTCGGCGGCGAGTTTCCGCAACAGGAAGCGGCGAGCTTCATCGACCTGATCTACGAAACGAAGGACGGCTATATCAGCGCCGCCGTTCAGGCCAACAAAGAGTGGCTGGCATTGACGCGTGCGCTTGACCGTCCGGAGTGGCTCGATGACCCGCGCTTCCTGACGCCGGCGTTGCGCCAGGACAACATCAACGACCGCCTGGCCCTGACCCAGGAGGTCCTGATCGACAACACATCAGCCCACTGGCTCGAACGATTGGAGGCCGAGGGCGTTCCCTGCGCGCCGGTCCTGACCCGCACCGAGGTGGTCGACCATCCTCAGATCGTCGCCCAGAGCATCGTCGACGAGATCGAGCATCCGATGGCCGGACGCCTGCGACAGTCGCGTCCCCCTGCCCGTTTTTCCGGGACGCCGACGGAACACCGCCACGGCGGTCCCGATCTGGGTCAGCACGGCGAGGAAATCCTGGCCGAGGTCGGCTTCAGCGACGACGACATCGCGGCGCTGCGCCGCGACGGCGTGCTCGGTCAGCCGACCGACCCGGTGGCCGCATGATCGACTTCTACTACTGGCCGACACCCAACGGCTGGAAGGTCTCGATCATGCTGGAGGAGTGCGGCTTGCCTTACCGCATGATCCCCATCGACATCGGCAAGGGTGATCAGTTCGCGCCGGAGTTCCTGGCGATCAGTCCGAACAACCGCATGCCGGCCATTGTCGATCACGACGACGACGAGTCCCCCCTGCCGATCTTCGAGTCTGGTCCCATTCTGATGCATCTGGCGGAGAAGACCGGGCGTTTTGTGCCGCCGGATCGGCGCGGCCAAAAGGAGCTGCGCGAATGGCTGTTCTGGCAGGTCGGCAATCTTGGGCCGATGGCCGGCCAGCATAGCCACTTCTTCAACTACGCGCCTGACGATCAGCACTATGGCCAGAAACGCTATGCCGACGAGTACCACCGCTGCATCGGCGTCTTGGAGCGCCGGCTGGAGGACCGCGAGTTCATCCTGGGCGACTATTCGATCGCGGACATGGCGAGTTTCCCCTGGATTCTGATCGCCAAGGCAATGGGCCAACCGCTTGACGAGTTTCCCAACGTTACCCGCTGGCGTCAGGCCGTGAAGGAGCGCCCGGCTGTCCGCCGCGGTGTCGATCTGGGTAAGGATCAGCGCCGCAACGCGCCGCCGAGCGACGAGGAGCGCCAGATCCTGTTCAATCAGCGCGCCCAGCCAACGGCGGCAAACGACGGGAACGGACGTTGAGCGATACCGATAAAATCGCGCTTTTGGCGCGCATCGCCGACGCGCTCGATCGCTTGGCGCCACAGCCGCCGGCCGCGATCGATCTCGATCAGGCCGATGCTTTCGTCTGGGACGCCGAGAACGCCGACCTGAAGCCGGTCGCCAAAGTCAACGCCGTGCCGTTGGATCTGCTTAAGGGCATCGACCTGGTGCGCGACATCCTGCACGGCAACACCAGCCGGTTCGCCAACGGTCTCAGCGCCAACAACGCTCTGTTGTGGGGTGCGCGCGGCATGGGCAAGTCCAGCCTGATCAAGGCCGTGCACGCGGCAGTCAATGCCGACAAGCCAGGTTCCCTCGCGCTCATCGAAATCCACCGCGAAGACATCGCCGGTCTGCCGCGCCTTCTCGATCTGCTACGCGCGACCGGTCGGCGCGCCATCCTGTTCTGTGACGACCTGTCATTCGAAACCGACGATACGACCTTCAAATCACTGAAGGCGGTGCTGGAGGGTGGCATCGAGGGTCGGCCTGAAAACGTGATCTTCTACGCCACGTCGAACCGGCGCCATCTGATGCCGCGCGACATGATGGAGAACGAACGCTCAACAGCGATCAATCCGGCCGAGGTGATCGAGGAAAAGGTTTCGCTATCGGACCGTTTCGGCCTGTGGCTGGGCTTCCATGGCTGCGATCAGGACACCTATCTCGCCATGGTGAAGGGCTATGTCGATCACTTCGGCCTTTCCATTGGCGACGAGGAGTTGAAAGCCCAGGCTCTCGAATGGTCGACAACACGCGGCGCCCGTTCCGGCCGCGTCGCCTGGCAATTCGTCCAGGACCTTTCGGGACGGCTGGGCGCTGCGACCTAGAGCGGCTCCAGGTAGAGCATCGGGTCGACGGCTTCCGACCCTTTCCTTATCTCAAAATGGGTCTGCGGCCCGCCGACGCCGCCGGTGGTGCCGACGCTGGCGATGACCTGGCCACGGATCACCCGCTGGCCGCGCGCAACGCGGACGTCGGCATTGTGGGCATAGGCGGTGACCCAACCGTCTCCGTGGCGCAACAGGACCAGATTGCCGTAGCCGTCCAGTTCGTCGCCCACATAGGCGACCACGCCGTCTTCGGCGGCGAAAACCGGGCTTCCCGCCGGCGCGCTGATGTTGATGCCGTCGTTGTGCAAGCCGTTGTCCTTCGGTCCGAATGACGACAGGACAGGCCCCCTGACCGGCCAGGAGAACTTGCCACCTGTTCGCGCGGGGATATCGGCAACATTGACCGGCGCCGCAGTCACGGCCGGCGAAGTCACGGCCGGCGCAGTGGGTTTCACCTGCGGCAGCGGCACGCCGGCCACGGTATAAGGCGCCGGAGACGGTGGCGGTTCCGGTGTCGGCGCCTCGACCACGACCGTGGTTTCCGCCGGCTCGATACTGGGTGTGGTCGGCGTCGCCGGCGTGGCGGGCGTCGTCGGTGCCGGCACCGATCCGTCACCGGCGGGCAATACCAGCCGCTGGCCCACAAAAAGCTGGTAGGGCTGGTTCAGCCCGTTCGCGCGTACAAGCTCGCTGGTCGTGATGCCGTAGAGACGCGAGATGCCGTAAATGGATTCGCCACCGCGCACCACGTGGGTCCGTTGTGCCGGCAAGCGCACGGTTTGGCCGATCAGCAGGTGATAGGGCGGCACCAGGTTATTGGCCTGGATGATATCGCGCACCGCGATGCCGTAACGGCGCGACAGCGCATAGACCGTGTCGCCGGCCTGGACCTTGACGTCCTGGCCTTCCGGCGCGGCCGGCGGCGCCAGCACGAGTTCCTCATCGACGAAGACAGTCTGCGGCTCCGGCTCGGCGATCACCTCGACCGGCGGCGCCGGTTCGGGCTCGGCGATCACGACAACCGTGCTGGGTTCGCTGCCGGGTTTGTAAGCGGGCACTGGCGGTGACGGGACCACGGTGATCGTGGTGCCCGGTTTCTGCTGTGGCAGGGGCACCGCCGGTTCGGCGGCCGCGCCGGGCGTGGCGGGCACGGACGTGTCGAATGCGGACGTGGTGTAGGGCACCGGCGGCGGACCCTGATTACAGGCCGCCAGCGCCACCGAGGCCAGCAGAAGGAGCAATCCCCGCCAGATCATCTTCCCTGAGCTCCCGTCACTCGCGCGGTCGTTCATCCCCACGCCCTTCAACCAACGGCACGAAACGTACATCCATAAAGGCTTCCGTGGCGATGGTGTCGCCTGTGCGTCGAACCGCCAGAAGACGCTGATCCCATGTATCCTGCCCAATTGGTACAATCATAAGGCCATCGTCCTTGAGCTGATCGACCAGGTCCTGCGGCAAGGCGGTGGCCGCCGCGGTGACAATGATCCGGTCGAAGGGCGCCTGTTCGGGCCAGCCCTTCGCGCCATCGCCCCAGCGGGTCGTGATGTTGTCGAGGCCGAGCTGCTTGAACTTCTCCTCCGCCAGACGCAGCAGATCGCGGTGGCGCTCGATCGTGTAAACCCGGCGGCACAGGTGCGACAGGATCGCGGCCTGATAGCCCGATCCGGTGCCGACCTCCAGAACCCGCATGCGATCGCCGACGTCCAGGCGCTGGGTCATCATGGCGACGACAATCGGCTGGCTGATCGTCTGTCCCAGGCCGATGGGCAGGGCGGTGTTCTCGTAGGCCTGATCCTGCATGCCGTCGGCGACGAACAGATCGCGGGGCGTGCGTTCGATGGCGCTCAGGACACGGGCGTCGGTGATGCCTTGGCTGCGCAGCTCCATCAGAAGCCGGATCTTGCGCGTCTCCGCGATCATGCAAAGCGTGCCGTCAGGCTCTCCATGGTTTGGTTGTCGGTCATGTCGAGGCTGATCGGGGTCACCGCGACCCGCCCTTCGGCCAGCGCGCGCAGGTCCGTGCCCGCCTTCGTCGCTTCCAAATCCAGTCCCCAGCCCGCCATCCAAAAGTAATCATAACCGAAGGGATCGGAACGTTTGACCGGGCGTTGCTTGGAGAAGTCGTGCTGGCCCTGACGGCAGATCGAGACACCCGCGACAGCGCCCGGCTCGACAGCGGGAAAATTCACGTTGATCAAGACACCTTCCGGCCAGCCGGTATCGAGCAGCCGGCGAATGACGTCGGGGCCGTGAGAGCGCGCGGTATCCCAGTGCACCAACCGATTGCGGTAGTCCTGGCTGAAGGCCATGGCGGGCACGCCCAGGAGGGTTGCTTCCATGGCCGCCGCGACGGTCCCCGAATAGGTCACGTCGTCGGCGACGTTGGATCCCCGGTTGACGCCAGACAGCACCAGATCCGCCGGCTGGTCGAGCACGTGCCTGAGACCCATCATCACGCAGTCGCCGGGCGTACCGTCGACGGCGAAGCGCCGCTCACTCAACTGGCGCAGGCGCACGGGCGTGCGCAGCGATACCGCGTGGCCCTTGCCGCTTTGCTCGGTCTCCGGCGCGACCACCCAGACGTCATCACTCAACTCGCCCGCAATGGTTTCCAAGCACGCCAAGCCCGGCGCGTTGATGCCGTCGTCGTTGCTGATCAGGATACGCATGCGGGCTAGGCGACCTTCTCGATCCGGTCGCGGCCAGCCATGTAAGGCTGCAGGACCTCCGGCACCGTTACGGAGCCATCTTCCTCCTGGTAGTTCTCCAGGATCGCGATCAAGGCGCGGCCGACAGCGACGCCCGACCCATTGAGGGTGTGGACGAAACGGGTTCGTTTCTCACCTTCCGGGCGGAACCGCGCCATCATGCGTCGGGCCTGGAAATCTCCGCAGTTAGAGCAGCTCGAAATCTCGCGATAGGCCTGCTGACCCGGCAGCCAGACTTCCAGGTCATAGGTCTTGCGCGCCGAAAACCCGATATCGCCGGTCGCCAGCACAACAACGCGATAGGGCAGCCCCAGCCGCTGCAGGATGACTTCCGCGCAGCTTGTCATACGCTCGTGTTCGGCTTCGGACTGGTCGGGCGCGGTAATGCTGACCAATTCGACCTTCCAGAACTGATGCTGGCGGATCATGCCGCGCGTGTCCTTGCCGGCCGCGCCCGCTTCCGAGCGGAAACACGGCGTGAGGGCGGTATAGCGGAACGGCAAGGCCCCCTCGTCGACGATCTTTTCGCGCACCAAGTTGGTCAGCGTCATTTCCGATGTCGGGATCAGGTAGCGCCCGTCGGTCGTCTTGAACAGGTCGTCCTCGAACTTCGGCAGGTTGCCGGTGCCATAAGCGACCTCGGGACGCACCAACAGCGGCGTGGAGGCTTCGCGATAGCCGAACTCCTGCGTGTGCACATCGAGCATGAAGAGCGCGAGCGCCTTTTCAAGACGCGCCAACTGGTCCGTCAGGACGACGAAGCGGGAACCGGAGAGTTCGGCCGCCGTCTCGAAGTCCATCTGGCCGAGCGCCTCACCGATCTCGTCATGCTGCTTGGGTTCAAACGCAAAGTTGCGTGGGTCGCCCCAGCGGCGGATCTCGACGTTGTCGCTCTCGTCGGCGCCGATCGGCGTGTCGGCGTCTGGAATATTGGGAATGCCGGCAAGCAGAGTGTCGAGCGCGTCAGCCGCCGTACGCTCATCGTCTTCCGCCGCCTTCATGGCGTCCTTCAGCGTACCGACCTCGGCGATCGCTTCGCTGGCATCGGCGCCGGACGACTTTGCCTGGCCAATCTGCTTCGACAACTCGTTGCGCCGTTGCTGGATTTCCTGCAGCGACGTCTTGGCCGCGCGCACCTGGCGGTCAAGGTCGAGAATCCGCGCGGCGTGAGGGTCAAGGCCCCGCGCCGCGCAGCCTTTGTCAAAGGCCTCCGGGTTATCCCGGATCCAGGCAATGTCGTGCATCTTTCCGATCCGTGTTTGAAACGGCGCCCTATATAGGGCTCCTACACGTCGGGGTCCACAAACTGTGCGGCCTTATCAGAGCCGTCAGCGTGTCGGATTGAAGTCGGTTTCCTCGATGAAATCGTCATCGACGTCGGCCGCATCATCGTCGCCGCCATCGGGGTCGTCGCCCTCACCCATCGCTTCACCACGCCGGCGTTCGACGATGCCCGCGACCCAGATCGAGATCTCGTAGAGCAGGATCAAGGGGAGCGCCAAACCAAGCTGGCTGAACGGATCCGGCGGCGTGATGACGGCGGCCAGAACGAACACGCCAACAATGGCGTACTTGCGCTTCTCGCGTAGGCCCTTGCTGGATGTCGCGCCGACGCGGGCCAGGAAATAGATGATCAACGGCAACTGGAAACTGACGCCGAAAGCGAAAATCAGCTTCAGCAGCAGATTGAAGTACTCGCTTATTCGGAACTCGGCGTCGATCTGCAACTGATCGGGACCGGCGTCCTGCTGGAAACTCAGCAGGAACTCCAACGCGACCGGGAAGAAGGCGTAGTACACCATCGCCGCGCCCATCAGGAACAGCAGCGGGAAGAAGAACATGAACGGCAGAACGACCTTCTTCTCTTTGAGATAAAGACCGGGCGCCACAAATCCCCAAAGCTGCAACACGATCATCGGCAACGATATACAGAGCGAGGCGAAGAACCCGACCTTGACCAAGGTCAGAAACGCCTCGGCCGGGCCGGTGAAGATGATGCGGAATGACTGTTCCTGGATCTCCTCGCAGTTGGCGAGGTCCTGGGGCGTCGCATTCCTTTCGGCTTCGTCCAGGATGCCGAAGTTGAAATGCTCGACCAGCAGACTGTCGACCCACTCGACGACGCCAGGCTCTTGGCACGAACTCTTAACGACGACATCGTAGAGCGGCATGGCGAGGAAGTTGTAGATGTCCTGGGCGAAATAGAAACACGGCAGGAACGCGATCACGATAACGATCGCGCTTCTGACCAGCCGTTGCCGGAGCTCGACCAGATGCTCCAGAAGCGGTTGCTTGGTGTTGTCGATATCGCGGATCACCGCGCGCCGCCCGCCTGAGCCTTTCGCGGCTCCTCGCCGCCTTGGTCGGCGCCGTTCGCGGGCTTCGCCTCGCTCGCCGTTCCCGTGACGCTTGGTGTTTTAACGGTCGTCTCCGGCTCAGGCGCCGGGTCACTTGGGGTCTCAGACTTCGGCTCCGGCGTCGTCGGATCAACGTCGTCAGCCGCCGAAGCCGCAGCGCCATTCGCCTTGTTGGGCGATTGGCGCAGCGCCTTGTCGGTCTCGCTCAGTTCTTTCTTGATCGCGCCCTTGGGGTCGATGGTGTTCTGAATGGTCTTACGCACATTCAGCTTGTCGACCCCCTTCTTGACGTCTTCCAGTTCGGCTTCCTTGACATACTGGTCGAGGCTGCGTTGGAACTCGCGCGCCATCGAACGGGCCTTGCCCGTCCAATAGCCCACGGTTCGAAGAACCTTGGGCAGGTCCTTCGGTCCGACGACGACCAGCAGCAAAATGCCGACCACCGCCATTTCGAACCATCCGATGTCCAACATGGCAGGTGCGCCTCAAAAAAAGCGTCTTAGGCGACGTTCTTATCTTTGGCCGTATCGTCCGAAGCGGCGTTGTTCGTGGTGGCCGAGCCTTCGATGGTCGGCGGCTCTTCGCTGACGGTCTTGGCGGCGTCCGCCTTGTCCTTGTCTTCGTCCTTCATGCCGGTCTTGAATTCCTTGATGCCCTTGGCGAGGTCGCCGGCAAGTTTCGGAATTCGGTCACGGCCGAACAGAAGCAGGACGATGACCAGCACGATGAGCCAGTGCCAGATGCTAAAGGTACCCATTAGTGCCTCTTTTTCACTCCCGATTCAGGCGCCCACGGGCCAGAGCCCGAACGGCGTTTGATCCGATATATAGATCTTGATCCGGGGCTGCCAGAGCAAATCTGCGCTATCGCTTGCCCGGTTGATCGCATTCTAGCCCCCAATCAGGCGGATTTGTGGTCGCCATCAGCCCGCGTTCTGGGTCTCCTGGACGGCACAGGGGAAGACAAAAACCGCATCGTCATTGATGCGAATCCTCACGTCATCCCCGGGCGCGGGCGGCTTGTCGCCAGCGATCCGGGCACGCACCTCCTGACCCTCGTCGAGTTTCAGGATGACCAGGCTGCTGTGACCCAACAGATGGTTGGAAACCACCCTGGCCTCGCATCCTCCCGCACCGGCCTCGCGGCAAAGATGCAACCCCTCCGGGCGTATCAACACATCAACTCGCTCGCCATTGCTCATGCCCGCGGCTGCCACAGGGCCAACGGCAGAGCTGGCGATGCCGTCGGTGACGATGCCATGTAGCCAGTTGACGTCGCCTAAGAACTTGGCGACGAACGCCGAATTCGGCTGGCGATAGACATCATGTGGCGGGCCTAGCTGGACCAGGTGGCCATCGTGCAAGAGGGCGATGCGATCGCCCATGTACATGGCTTCTTCGGCGTCGTGCGTCACGACAAGCGCCGTCGCGCCCGCGCGCCGCAGAATGGCAAGGGTTTCTTCGCGCACTTCCTCGCGTAGGCGCACGTCCAACCCCGAGAACGGTTCGTCCAGCAAGATCACACCAGGTTGCGGCGCCAGCGCTCGCGCCAGCGCGACCCGCTGCTGTTCTCCGCCCGACAACATATGCGGGTACTTGTCGGCGTACCCGTCTAAACCGACGAGGTCCAGATACTCTCCGACCAGACGCTGGCGGGTCGCGCTGTCGCGCCCGCGCAGGCCAAATGCGACGTTGTCGGCGACGGTCATATGTGGAAACAACGCGAAATCCTGGAAGACCAGCCCAACGCAGCGTTTTTCCGGCGGTACATGGATGCCGGGGCCCGCCACGATACGATCGCCGATCTGAACCTCGCCTTCCTGCAAGGTCTCCAGGCCAGCCGCGATGCGCAGCGCTGTTGTCTTACCGCAGCCTGACGGACCGATCAGGCAACAAACCTCGCCGTCGTCGATGTCAAAGGTCAACTCCGTCAGGGCCGCAACGTCACCATAACGATGGCTGACATGGCGAAAAGCAAGACCGGTCATCGGCGCCTGGATGCGGTTGTTGGTTAAGGCAATGTGATGTGAACTATTCTCAATTGCAACAACGGCGGAGGATGACGGTTCCGGCCATGCCGTCTACGGTTGGCGCCCGCCAAAACCACCATTGCTACCAGGACACGCCATGCCGCTGCCGCAACAAATAGAAGCTATCACCTTCGACTGTTTCGGCACGCTGATCGATTGGAACCGAGGGATCGGCGAGATCCTGGAACATTGGGCCGCCGATCAAGACGTGGCCGCCAGCGCCGACAAGCTGACGACGGAGTTTGCCGTCGCCCAGCGCCGCCACCAGGCCGCAAAACCCTTCAAGTCATACCGCACCGTCCTGCACGATGCCTTTCTCGATTTGGCCGCCGACCACGGTGTCGACCGCACTCGCGAAAGTGCCGCCGCCTTCGCGGCGAGCGTGCCGGACTGGCCAGCCTTTGACGATACGGTGGCTGGCCTCCACACCTTGAAACAAGGCGCGGCCCTCGGTGTCATGTCGAACGTCGACAACCAGAGTTTCGCGAGGGTTCATGCCGAACGCCTCGACGGTCAAATCGACATCATCGTCACGGCTGATGACGTGGAGACTTACAAACCCGACCTCGCGCTCTTCCGCAAGATGGCTGGCGAACTTGAAGCGCGAGGTATCGACCAGCGCAATTGGCTGCACGTCGCGCAAAGCCAGTTCCACGACATCGCGCCCTGTCACAAACTGGGCCTTGCCTGTGTCTGGCTTGACCGTGTCGGCGATAGGCCCGAACGCGGCATGACGATGGCAACCGACGAACTGGAGCCGGACCTCAAGGTCTACACACTGGATGAGGTCGTCGCGGCGGTGACGGCGCGCGACTAGGGACTAGTCTTCGTCGCCGCCGTTCTCGTCGTCGTCGTCATCGTCGTCGCCGGCCAAGGCGTCCTCGTGGTCCTTGAGACGTCCCACCGGCGGAAGGTCCGGTCGGGGATCAAGCAACCCCGACGCCTTCATCTCCTCGCGGCCCGGCAGGTCGTCGAGGGATTCCAGACCGAAGTGCTGCAGGAACTCGTCGCTGGTACGCCACTGAAGGGGGCGTCCGGGTGTGCGCTTGCGCCCACCGGGGCGAATCCAGCCAATCTCCAGCAACAGGTCGATGGTGCCCTTGGAAAGGCCGACGCCGCGGATTTCCTCGATCTCGGCGCGGGTGATCGGTTGGTGCAACGCGATGATCGAGAGCGTTTCGAGCGCGGCGCGTGACAATCGTCGGGTGCGCTTGATCTTGATCTTCAGGCGCGGACCGATGTCTTCGGCGGTGCGGAAACTCCACTTGCCGCCGATCTTGGTCGGCGCGACGCCACGGCCGCTGTAGTGAGATGAGAGTTCGCCCAACAAGGCCGGCACGTCGGCTTTCGACGGCAATCGCTCGGCGATCTGCTCCTCCGAAACCGGCTCCGGCGAGGCGAACAACAGCGCCTCGACAATGCGAAGATTGAGATCCGGTTCGTTCATGACGCCCCCTCGCCTTCCGGCGAGCGCACCTCGATCGTCGAGAACGTGCCGCTTTGCCTGAGCTGAATACGACCCTGGCGCGCGAGCTCCAGGCTGGCCGCAAAGGTCGACGACACGGCGGAACGATAGACGAGGCTGTCTTTAATCTCGGCCGGCAGCAGGGCGAACATGTCCTGCCAATCCGGCAGGTGTCCGACCAGCTTGGTCAGCCGCAACAGCGCATCCTCCATGGAGTGAAGCGTGACCGGCGCAGGCCGATAGTCGCGCCCGCCTTTTCTCTGTTCGTGGGTCGTATAGGCGCGCAGCAACTCGTAGAGATTGGCATCCCACGTCCACTCGATCTCGACCGGCAATCCTTCGGCGTTGCCGCAGCGGAAGACTTCGCTGCCCAGTTGCGGGCGCTGCAGCAAAAGCCGCGCGCTGTCACGGATCGCTTCCAGGCGGCGCAGATGAAACTGCAGCGCCTCGGCCATCAACTCAGGGCTGGGCTCTTCCTCTTCTTCCTCCGGCAGCAAGAGCCGGGATTTGAGGTAGGCGAGCCACGCCGCCATCACCAGATAGTCGGCCGCCAGATCGAGCCGGATGCCTTGGGCCTTGGCGATGAAGGCGAGGTATTGGTCGGCCAGTTGCAGGATCGAGATCTGGGTAAGGTCGACCTTCTGCTGGCGGGCGAGCGACAGCAGAACGTCGAGCGGGCCCTCGAACCCGCCGAGATCGACAATGAAGGCGCCTGACGCCCCCGGCACCTCCCGCTGGCCGGGCCAGGGGTCTTCAAAAGCCTCCTGAACCACCGCCTGCTCGGTTTCCTGCTCTACTGTCGTCAACCGCTTAACCCCGCCGCACGAATAAGGATATCGCTCACAAAGTCGACCGGCGGCAAGAGAATCCATCGAAGAATATTCAGATCGATCCCCAACTGCCCCCCGATCAAAGGCGGTAGTGCCAGGAGCGCGATCAGAATGAAGAGGCCGTAACGCTCGAGTTTCAGGTATTCGCGCGCCTGCGCGGTCGGCAGCAGACCGGCCACCACGCGGCTCCCATCGAGCGGCGGCAGCGGCAACATGTTAAAAACGGCCAGTATGATATTGAGAAGAAAGGCATTTTGCAGATTTCTTATCACCCACTCTTGGCCGCCGCCGGCCGGCAGGAGCGGCACCAGGTGAAACAGCAACGCTGCCGCGAACGCCATGGCGATATTGATCCCGGGGCCAGCCATGGCGACCCATATCATGTCGCGCTTGGGCTGCCGCAGGCGGGCGAAGTTGACCGGCACCGGTTTGGCGTAACCGAACAGAAACGGCGCGCCGGCCAGCAGGAGCATACCTGGCAGCAGGATCGTACCGAACGGGTCGATATGGCTGATCGGGTTAAACGTGACACGCCCCATCCGCTGAGCCGTGTCGTCGCCGAGTTTCAAAGCGACCCAGCCATGGGCGGCCTCGTGCAGCGTGATCGCCGTGATGGCTGGGATAAGCCAGACAGAGATCGTGTAGAGGATACCCGTGATGTCGCCCATCAGTGAATCGCCTCGCCCATCAGCGAACCCAGCCGGTCAATCGCTTGGGCGCGATCGAAACCCGAAGCCGGCGCAGGTCTCGATGAGCCGGCGATGGAGAGCCGGCGCTTCGCTTCGCCGCTCAGATCCGGCACGGCGTCGCTGACCGCGCGGCGCACGTCTAGCGGCGCGTTGCAATGCATGGCGATATCGCAGCCGGCCTCCAGGCACTGCATGGCGCGTTCAGCATGGCTGCCGGAGAGCGCTTCCATGTCCAGGGCATCGGTGACAAGTACGCCGTCGAAACCGATCGCGCCGCGAATGACCTCGCTTATGACGATCGGCGACAGGGTCGCCGGCCGGGCCGGATCGATGGCGCTGTAAACCGCGTGCGCCGTCATGCCCCAGGCCTGACCGCGCAGCGCCTTGAACGGAACGAGGTCGGCGGCTTGGAGTTCCTCCAGCGAAGCATCGATGACCGGTAGCTTGACGTGCGGGTCGGCCTGCACCCGGCCGTAACCCGGCATGTGTTTGATGATCGGTTGCACGCCACCGGCAGCCAGCCCTTCAGCAGCGGCGCGACCCAGCACCGTGACGCGTTCGGGGTCGGCGTCGAAAGCGCGGTCGCCGATGACGTTGTCGGCACCGGCGAGCCTGAGATCAAGGCAAGGTGCGCAGTCGACATCGATGCCGCAGCGGGCCATGTCGTCGGCCATGATGCGGTTGGCCAAAAACACCGCTTCGGCCGCGTCGTCATCCGCCAGAGCGCCAAGTCTGCCGGCGGCGACACCGTCCCAAAAGTGCGGCTGGCGCAGGCGCGCGACGCGGCCACCTTCTTGATCGACCATGACCGGCGCGTCATCGCGCCCGACGACGGCGCGGAAGTCGCCGGTCAGCTTTGCGACCTGCTCGGGCGTGTCGATGTTGCGCGCAAACAGGATGATGCCGAGTGGATCGTCGTCCTCGAGCCAGCGCGCTTCGGCATCGCTGAGGGTCAGCCCCTCGAGATCCGTGATCAGCGCTTTCGGCATAAAGACGTCAAGGCGCCACGATGATGCATTCGACCTGACGGACCTTCAGGCTGTCACACACGCTGCGCGCCTCGGTATCCGACGCGAACGGACCAACCTGCAAGCGATAGAACGTCCCGTTGCTGAGCACCGCCTCGTCAATCACCGGCTGATAGGCGCCAAGGATATCGCGGAAGCGCGCCTGCAGACTGGTCCACGCCTCCATGGCCTTGGCCTCCGAACCAAAGGAGGCGATCTGTATCTTCGTGCCGCCAACAGCGCTAGCTGACGGCGCGGACGCCTGGGCGCCATCGCCGCCCAGACTGGCTGCCACATCATCGAACGAGAGCTCGCCACCCGTGTCCGTCGAGCTCGGCTCGGTGGTCTCTTGTGTCGTTACGGAACCCGTGGCGACGCCGGGCTTGGCGGGTGCGGCCGGTGGCAGGGGCGGAACCGGCAACGAGCTCGCGATGTCGACAGTCTGCGCTTCCGTATCGGTGCCGACCAGCTCGCCTTGCGTATCCTCAATGACGATGTCGCCGCCGGCCGTCGTATCCTCGATGTCGATCACCGGTATCTCCGGCTCGATCGTCTCAGCCTCGGCGACCTCGGACGGCGCCATCGGTTCTTCCGGATCGGGCAGAAGGACCTCGAAGTTCTCGCCACCGGCTTCGTCTTCGTCCATCGCCTCCAGGACCTCGATGTCCTGATAGGGCACCTCTAGTCCGCCGGGGTCTTCGGGACGCTCCCTATAGGGCGTCGGGTCGGCGGTCATGAGCGGTACATCGACGGGCTCGCGCGCCGTCTCCGTCACGCCCAGGAACATCGCCGCGCCAAGAGCGCCTGCGCCGATTGCCGCGATGATTGCCACGGCCGCCAGCACCTTGAACGGAATGCGCCGGCGTTCGCCATCGTCGTCCTCGTAGACCTCATCGATGGGCTCTTCTTCATAGACGTCCTCTGCCTCCGGCTCGACATCGAGCAGGTTGACGTCCTTGGTCAGACGGGGTTCGGGCCGGCCCTGTGATCCGAAGAGTTTCGGTTCCTCGCGCATTCAGCGCATCTCCTCCACCGGTTCAACGCCAAATATGCCCAACCCGGCGGCGATCACCTGACGCACGCCGCTAATCAGCGCGAGACGTGCGTGGGTCACCTCTTTGTTGTCGTCGATCATGAAGCGCAGCGACGGGTCATCGCGGCCAAGGTTCCAGAGACTGTGGAACGCCGAGGCCAGCTCATGAAGGTATGTCGCGATGCGGTGTGGCTCATGCGCTTCAGCGGCACCTTCGACAATGCGCGGCCACAGCGACATCTGCTTGATCAGCGCCAGTTCATCCGGATGGGTCAACGGCGACAGATCAACGTTCGCAATATCATCGGTCGAGAAGCCGGCTTCGCGCGCCAAGCGCATGACTGAGCAGACGCGCGCGTGCGCGTACTGCACATAGAAGACGGGATTATCCTTCGACTGCTCCTTGACTTTGATCAGGTCGAAGTCGAGCGGGACGTCGGTGCGCCGCGTCAGCATGATGAAGCGCAGGACGTCCTTGCCGACGGCGTCGACGACGTCGCGCACGGTGACGAACCGGCCCGCCCGTTTCGACATGCGCAGTGGCTCGCCGTCTTCGAACAAGTTGACGAGTTGAGTCAGCAGGATATCGAAATCGGCCTTACCGTCCGACAACGCGGCGACGGAAGCCTTCAAGCGCTTCACATAGCCGGCGTGATCAACACCAAAGATATCGATCATCACGTCGTAACCGCGGCTGACCTTGTCGTTGTGATAGGCGATGTCCGGCGCGAAATAGGTCCATGTCCCGTCGGACTTCTTCAGCGGCCGGTCGAGATCGTCACCAAACTCGGTCGACTTGAAGAGAGTCTGCGGGACGGGTTCCCAGTCTTCCGGCTTCATGCCCTTGGGCGGCTCTAGAACGCCGGTGTAGACAAGCTGCTTTGCCTCCAGCGCCTCCAAGCACCGCTCGATACCGCCGGAATCGACCATTGCCCGTTCGGAGGTGAAGATTTCCTGGGTGATGCCGACCCGGGCCAAATCCTCGCGGATCAGATCCATCATGGCGTCGATGACGGCTTGGCGCACGGGAACGAGCGCGTCGGGCAACGCACCGTTGCGCGAAGCCTCTCCAACGGCGCCCTTCAGGGACGTTCCATGCTCCTCCGCCAGAGTCTTACCGACCGCCACGAGGTAATCGCCGGGATAGAGGCCTTCATAGGCGCTCTCGTCCATGGTCTCGCCGAGCGCCTCGAGGTAACGCAGATAAGCTGACCAGGTCAGCGTGTCGACCTGGGCGCCCGCATCGTTGACGTAGTACTCGCGTGTGACATTGAAACCGACGGCGTCGAACAGCGAAGCCAGGACGTCGCCGTAGATCGCGCCGCGGGCGTGGCCGACATGGAGCGGCCCGGTCGGATTGGCCGAGACATACTCGACGTTCGCGGTGCGCCCCTGCCCGACATCGCCGAGCAGCGCCATCGGCCCCAGGGACAGCAGTTCGCGCAGCCGGTCATGCCAGAACGTGTCGGCCAGGCGAATGTTGACGAAGCCCGGGCCGGCGACATCGGTCGCCGCCACATCGGTGCCCTCAAGCCCGTCGGCGATGCGCTGGGCAAGGTCGCGCGGTTTCTCGCCGACCTGCTTGGCCAGCACCAGGGCGGCGTTCGTCGCGACATCGCCATGGGCGGGATCGCGCGGCGGTTCGGCCATGATACGGCTGACATCGACCTCGGCCGACCACGCGCCGGCCGCGTGCATGGCTTTCACCAGCTCCTGAACTCTTTCCTGGAAATGACTGTAAACATTCATCTTCTTAACCTACAGCAACCCGGGCATGTTCGTCACGGGCAAAGCGGTCCGTCATGCCCGCGATGTAGTCGGCGACCACGCGCGCCCGACCGTTCTCGTCGCGATCAGCGGCGCGGCGGGACCACTCGGCGGGCATGCGCGCCGGATCGGCCATGAAGCGGGTGAAGAGTCCCTTGACCACGGTCTCGGCGTCATAGCGGCCCTGGATGACACGCTCATGATGGTACATGTTGGCGAAGAGCCAGGCTTTCAACGCGCGGTTCGCCTCATCGATGGCCGGGCTGAAGGCGACGACGGGCGCGCCATACCAGCGGATGTCATCGACCGAGCCGACGCCTGATTCCGCCAGGCGCAAACCGGTTTCCTCAGTCAGGTCTGAGACCAGACGCCCGATGATGCGCCTGACGGTTTCCTGTACCAAACGCGCGGTTTCGACGCCGTCATAGGTGGCGCGGACCTCGGCTACCGCATCGCCTGCCAGCGGTACGTCGGCCAAATCGTCGAGATCGAATAGCGCCGCGCGAAGACCGTCATCGATATCGTGACTGTGATAGGCGATATCGTCGGCCAAGGATGCCACCTGCGCCTCGGCGCTGGCATAGGTGTCGACCTCCAGATCGTGCGCCTCGCAATAGCGACGGATAGCCTGGGGCACGCCGTTTCCGGCCGGTCCATCGATCATGGGTCCGTTGTGCTTCACGACGCCTTCCAGGGTTTCCCAGGTCAGATTGAGCCCATCGAACGCGGCATATCGCGTTTCAAGCCCGGTCAGAATACGGAACGTCTGGACGTTGTGGTCGAACCCGCCGAAGGGTTGCATTTCGGCGTCCAACGCATCCTCGCCCGCATGTCCGAACGGGGTGTGCCCCAAGTCATGGGCCAGCGCAAGGGCTTCGGCCAGATCTTCGTTCAATCCCAGACTACGGCATACCGAACGCGCGATCTGCGCTACTTCCAGGCTGTGGGTAAGGCGGGTACGATAATGATCGCCTTCGGTGGTCACGAAGACCTGGGTCTTGTGCATCAGCCGACGGAACGCCCGGCAATGGACCACACGGTCGCGGTCGCGCTGAAACACCGTCCTGGCGGGACTTTCCGGTTCAGGAAACCGGCGACCACGGCTTTCCTCTGGCCGGCAGGCGTAAACCGCCAAATGAGGTCCAAAGCCTTCTATTTCAGTCATGGCGTGAACGTAGTAGGCCGTTCGGCTAGCGGCAATGCGAAAGCGTTGCATTGACAAAACCCGCTGCCATCATACATTGGACGAGCGGACGAAGGATGGCCCCATGAACGCAGAAACCCCCACGGCCGGTATTGCGGTGACCGAAAGCGCCGCGAAACGCATTGGCGAGATCATGGCGGCGGAATGCGGCGACCCTGGGGCGGGCCGGCTGAGGATCGTTGTGACCGGCGGCGGCTGTTCGGGCTTTCAGTACCACTTCGAGATCGATAAGGGCCCCGAAGACGGCGATATCGAGTACGCTCAAGGCGCCGCCAAGGTCGTGGTCGACGATATCTCGATTCAGTATATCGCCGGTTCCGAGCTCGACTTCATTCAGAACCTCGAAGGTTCCTATTTCGCGCTCAACAATCCGAACGCCACTTCGTCCTGCGGCTGCGGTACGTCCTTCGCCATTTAAGCGCGATATCGGCCCGGCTGGACGATGAGCGCCAAGCGGCATCTGTTCGATGCCCACTTTCACATCATTGACCCAAAATTCTCGCTGGTCGCCAACAACGGCTATCTGCCGCCGGCGTTCACGGCCGCCGATTACCGGGATCGCGCCGAACCACTAGGTGTCTGTGGTGGCGCGGTGGTGAGCGGATCGTTTCAGGCCTTCGATCAGGATTACCTGGCGGATGCCCTGAGGGTGTTGGGGCCTGCCTATGTCGGGGTAACCCAGCTGCCGGCCGACACGCCGGACGAGACCATTGTGTCGCTCGATCAGGCCGGCATCAGGGCCGTGCGGTTCAACCTTCGGCGTGGCGGCTCGGAGGGGCTGGACAATCTCGAGCGGATGGCGCGGCGCGTTCATGACCTCGCCGGCTGGCATGTCGAGCTTTATGCCGATGCCGAGAGTCTCGCACCGCATCTAGCGATGTTGAAGAGCCTGCCTCGTGTCGTGATCGATCATCTCGGCCTGTCTGAGGCGGGCCAATCCGTTTTGCTCGACCTCGCCGGCCACGGCGCCAAGGTGAAGGCAACCGGCTTCGGCCGCCTCGACTTTGATATCAGCGCCGCTCTCAAGGCGATCGATGTCGCCAATCCCGATGCCCTGATGTTCGGCACCGATATGCCGTCGACGCGCGCGCCGCGACCGTTCGAAACGAGAGACATCGACCTCATCGCTTCGGCCATTGGCGAAGACGGACTGGCGCGCGTGCTCCACGACAATGCCGTCGCGCTTTACCGGCCGAAACGCGCTGCTTGAGCTTTTGAAGCGCCACCCCGTGCTCTAAGGTGGCGCCATGAAAATCGCCACCTGGAACGTCAACTCCATCAAGGCCCGCCTGCCCAACGCGTTGGCGTGGCTTTCGTCGTTTTCGCCCGATGTCGTCCTGCTCCAGGAGCTCAAATGCGTCGACGAGAAGTTCCCGCGCATGGAAATCGAGGATCTCGGTTACAACGTCGAGACCCATGGCCAGAAGACCTATAACGGGGTCGCCATTCTCTCCAAACACCCGATAGAGGTCGAACGGCGCGGCCTGCCCGGCAACGAGGCAGACGAGCAAGCCCGCTATATCGAAGCCTTCACCGGCGGCATCAGGGTCGCAAGCATCTACCTGCCGAACGGCAACCCGACCAACACGGAAAAGTTCCCCTACAAGCTCTCCTGGATGGAAAAGCTGATCCACCACGCGCGTGACTTGCTGGCTCTCGAGGAGCTGGTCGTGCTGGCCGGCGACTACAACGTGTGTCCGACCGACGCCGACGTCTACGATCCCGCCGGGTGGGCCGATGATGCGTTATGCCGGCCGGAAAGCCGTGGGCACTTTCGTACGCTCATGTATCTCGGTTTCACGGATGCCTTCCGCGTGCTGAACCCAGAACCCAACCGCTACAGTTTCTGGGATTACCAACGCGGCGCCTGGCAGCGGGATAACGGCCTCAGGATCGACCACCTTATGCTGTCGCCGCATGCCGCTGACCGGTTGAAGGCCTCGGATATCGACCGCGGGCCGCGCGGCGAGGAAAAAGCGTCCGACCATACGCCGGTGTGGTGCGAGCTGGACGACCACTAAGCTTCCTAGTCGCCATATCTGCCAGCCGTGGCTACCGGATGCGTGACCGCGCTCAAAGCCAAGTCATCAACAGCCTAATCGCATAAGAACATTGCATGAACGAACCTGTGTTAGTAAGCTGACCACAATCTCCTGCCGCACGCCGCGCCATGACCAAGGAGACAATATGGTTGCTGACCATGAAGGCGGGTGCCTGTGCGGCGCCATTCGCTATCGCATTTCCGGCACGCCGAAGGGCGTCGGCTTATGCCATTGTAAGAGCTGCCGACGCGCGACCGGCGGGCCGGTCGCCGGTTTTGTCGACCTTCATCCCGGTGGCTTCGCGTGGACGGCCGGCGAACCTTCGTTTTATGCCTCATCGCCCGGTGTGAGGCGCGGCTTCTGCTCAAGATGCGGCACCGCCCTCACCTACGAAGCCGACGACTTCCCCGGCGAAGTGCACCTGTTGTCTGCGACACTCGACGATCCGGCGCCTTGGGTGCCGGACAATGCGACCTACAACGAAGACCGGATCGCCTGGCTGAAGATCGATCTCCCGGCCCCGGGGGAGCAGACGTGATGGCCGAAGAAAACCACGAAGGCGGCTGCCTGTGCGGCGCCATTCGCTACCGCATCACTGGCACGCCGAAGTTCCAGTCGATGTGCCACTGTCGCAGTTGCCGGCGCGCATCCGGCGCACCAGCCGTGGCCTTTGTCGGCGTGTTCGATGATCAGTTCGAGATGCTGAAGGGCGAACGGGCGATCTTTGAATCGTCACCTGGCGTCAAACGCGGCTTCTGCAAGGCCTGCGGGTCGTCGCTGACATTCGCCGGCGAGAACTGGCCTGGCGAGGTCCACGTCTTCACGGCGACCCTGGACGATCCCGACGCCTTTCCGCCGACGGTCCATACCTATTGCCTGGATCGCCTGCCGTGGATCGACCCCGATGACGGGTTGCCGCGACTGGAGAGGTTCGGCGCCAGCCAACAGAACTGAGTCCTAAACCGTAGCAAAGCCCATCTGCTCGCGGGTCAGCTCGATGGGGAACTTGGCGCGAAGCTGCGCATCCATGTCGTCGCTGATGTGGCGTGGGAAGTGATTGGCCAGGATGTCTTGCTTGGTCTTGACCGCGCGTTCGACGATATCTGGACGGCCGCGCTCGACCCACTCCTTCGGGCTCGTGCGGTCGCCGATCTCTGGGTAGATGTACTCGCGCTCCATCAGCTCCAGCGTGCGGTTGTGGCCGAGATAATGACCAGGCCCACTGAGACAGACCGAGCGCATCACATCAAGCGAGACACTTTCTTCGCTGACCTCGATACCGCGCACACAGCGCATGCATTTGCCCAGGATGTCGTTGTCGATGACCAGACTGTCGAGGCAGAAGCCGAGCAGTGAGGCGTGCATGCCCGCGGACTCATAGACGAGATTGAGCCCGGACAGGCCCGCCATCACGTTGGTGATGCCCTTTTCGTAGCCGGCCTGTACGTCCGGCAGTTTCGAGTCGCACATGCCCGCGGCCGCGCCGCCGGGAAGATCATAGAACTGTGCCATCTGCGCGCACGCCGCGCTGAGCAGCGCCTGTTCGGCCGACCCGCCGGACATGGCGCCGGTTCTGAGATCCGACACGAACGGCCACGTGCCGAAGATAGCCGGCGCACCCGGTTTGATCGCGTTGACGTAGCACAGGCCGCCAAGCACTTCGGCGACTGCCTGCGTGACGGCACCGGCCAGTGCCGCCGGCGACGTCGCACCGGCCTGACCGGCTGACAGCAGCAAGACGGGCATGCCATTTCTAACGCACGCCTCCAGCACACGGCAGGCGTCCTCGGCGAACTTCATAGGCGGTACGACATGACAGTTGGAGTTCGAGACGAAGGGTCGTTCGCGCCACGCCTTCTCGCCACCGGCGACATGGTGCAAAAGCTCGAACACCATCTCCATGTTCTCGCCCAGCGTGAAGCTGCAGCCGACATGTTTGGTGGTGCCGGCAATCGGGCCGTAGAGCGTGTTGATATCCAGGATCTGAAGGTCCAGCACGTCGGTCGGCGTCAGCGGCCGCTGGAAGAAGTGGATGTTGTCCATCACATCGACGATGCGCGCGGCCTCGTAAAGGTCCTCGACCGTCGCGTTGCGATAGGTGCGCTCAAGCGGGTCGATAACCTGGGTCGCGGCGCCCGCCGTGCCGTAGTAGACGCGCCGGCCGCCGACCTCCATATCGTGCCTGGACTCCTGACCAAAAAGCACGAGCTCGCGATTGGCGTTGGCGATGGTGTCCTCGACCAACGCGCGCGGAAACTTCAGCCGGCCGTCGTCACCCAGCACCGCGCCGGCCGCCGTGCAGATCTCAATGCATGACGGGATCGGATCGGCCAGGCCGATTTCTTCCAGCGCCTGCAGCGCGGTCTCGTTGATGCGTTTGATGCCGTCGTCTTCCAACGGCTTGAACGTGCCGCCTTCCAAACCCGGCCTGACCGGTTTGACTTCTTCGGCCAGCGGCGCGGCGCGTAAAGCAACACGAGCCTGGCGGCCGCCGCGACGGCGGCCGCGAGGGTTTTCTTCTTGAGCGGACGTCATGCCGGCGGCTCCATATGGCTAGATAACGTGGCCCCTGCCCCCGCCACAGGGCGTGCGAATCGCATTCGCACGGCGGATCATGGCGCGACCGCTCGTCTCACGCAATCATACAAATGACGCCCAGAGCAGATCCTGCATTGAGGGAATCGCTTCGCGATTCTGCCAGGGCAGGTGAATCTGCTCCGCTCATTGATGGGGAGCGGATTTACATGGTGAGGTGGAACCGTCAGACGGTTCCACCTCACCATGACCCGCTCTAGATCTCGCTATAGACGTGCGTCTCCGCCTGGCCACCAGGATGCGTCACCGCGCCGTAGCGCGCGGGGCCGACGGTCTGGGCATACTTCCAGATCGTGCCGGCGTTGAAGTCGGTCTGCCGCGCGGTCCAGGCCTTGCGACGATCGGCCATTTCGGCATCGGACACATCGACGTCCAATGTGCCCTTCACCGCGTCGATCGTGATCATGTCGCCGTCCTTCAGCAGGCCGATGGGGCCGCCGACCGCAGCCTCCGGGCCTATATGACCGACGGAGAAACCCCGCGTGCCACCGGAAAAGCGCCCGTCGGTCAGCAACGCGACCTTTTGGCCCATGCCCTGACCGGAGATCGCGCCCGTGGTCGCCAACATCTCGCGCATGCCCGGCCCACCCTTGGGACCTTCGTAGCGGATCACCAGCACCTCGCCTTCCTTGTAGTTGCGGTCAAGGACCGCCTGGTGACATTCCTCTTCGGAGTCAAAGCACCGTGCGGGACCGGTGAACGCCAGACGCTCCATGCCGGCGATCTTCACGATGGCGCCTTCGGGCGCTAGGTTGCCCTTCAAGCCAACAACCCCGCCGGTCTCCGACAGCGGGTTGGAGGTTGGATAGATGACGTCCTGTCCATCGGGCACGACGATATCGCGGTGGTTTTCCGCCAGTGTCTTGCCGGTCACCGTGATGGCGTCGCCGTGCAGATAGCCGCCATCAAGCAGCGCCTTGATCAAGATGGGGACGCCGCCGACCTCGTAGAGATCCTTGGCGACATACTTGCCGCCCGGCTTCATGTCGGCGATGTAGGGTGTCTGGCGGAAGATATCGGTGACGTCATCCAGAGTGAGATCGATACCGGCTTCGTGGGCGATGGCCGGCAGGTGCAAGCCCGCGTTGGTCGAGCCGCCGGACGCCGCAACCACCATGGCGGCGTTCTCAAGCGATTTCCGCGTCACGATATCGCGCGGTTTGAGGCCCATCTCGATCAGCTTCATGACCTGCTCGCCACTTTGCTCGGCATAGCTGTCGCGGCTGTCAAAGGGCGCCGGCGTCATGGCGGAGTTCGGCAGCGCAAGGCCGATGGCTTCCGAAACCGTCGCCATGGTGTTGGCCGTAAATTGGCCGCCGCACGAACCACCGGACGGACACGCAACATGCTCGAGCTCGTGGAGATCCTCGTCCGACATATTGCCCGCCGCGTGACTGCCCACACCTTCGAACACGTCAACAATCGTCACGTCCCGACCCTTGAACTTGCCGGGCATGATCGAGCCGCCGTAGAGGAACACGGATGGCACGTTCAAGCGCACCATCGCCATCATCATACCGGGCAGCGATTTGTCGCACCCAGCCAGACCGACGAGACCGTCATAACAATGACCGCGGACCGTCAACTCGACGGAATCAGCAATCACCTCGCGGCTGACGAGCGACGCCTTCATGCCGGCGTGCCCCATGGCGATACCGTCGGTCACGGTGATCGTCGTGAACTCGCGCGGTGTTCCACCGGCCGACTTGACGCCTTTCTTGGTGGCCTGGGCCTGGCGCATTAGCGTGATATTGCAGGGCGCGGCCTCGTTCCACGTCGTGGCAACACCGACAAACGGCTGGGCGACATCGTCGTCCGTCATACCCATGGCGTAATAGAAGGCGCGATGCGGCGCGCTTGTCGGGCCGACCGAAACGTGGCGGCTGGGCAGGTTCGATTTATCCCATCGGGTCATGGGGGTGTTTCTCCCACATTGATCTTGGCTAGGTTGCGCGGACAATAAGGCCGCGCAAGCCTCCTGTCAGCCCGCAAGACGCGCGCTGAGCGCCCGGATGTGATCGGCACCCGTCCCGCAACAGCCGCCGACGATGCTGACGCCGTGGTTGGCCACCCAATCGGCGGCAATCTCGGCATAGTCATCTGGCGATACCGCCCGCGAGAAATCCCAGTGGGGGTTGGTAAACTTGCCAGTCTCCGCATAGGCCATCAGCGGTCCGGACCAGTGTTCGCGCAGCATGTCGAGCGCCGGCGTCGTGTCCTCAATCTCGCTATGCATGATACCGGCGGCCTGGCCTTCGAATGCCAAGGCGTTATCCGCGACCTCGCCGAAGTCGCCGGGCGGCATGTCGGCGAAGTCGATCTCCGCGTGATAGGCCGTCACCTCGCCTTTGTCGTCGGTGGCAGCGCTGAAGCCGATCCACACGGGCAAGCCGGTCTCTTTGGCAGCCTCCAAGACCAGGGTCGTGTTTTCGGTATCGATCATCATTTCGGCGAGGATCAGATCGCAGCCTGCTTCGGCCAGAACCGTGGCTTGCTGGCGATAGCTTTCGCGCGCATCGGGACCGGTGGCCGTGACAGCGATGTTCTCCAGGCTCGGCATGCTGGACATGGAGCCGGCGATCCATACGTCAACGGATGCCACGTTGTCGCGCGCCTGCTGGGCGAGCTTGATGGCGTCGTGGTTGATTTGGTTGGCGTCGTCCCGCTTGCCGACGCCTTCCAACACATGCGGTGCGGCGGCGAACGAGTTTGCCGTGATGATCTCCGCGCCCGCCTTGATGTAGTCTTCGTGCACCTCGCGCACGATATCGGCGTTGACGACGTGGGCGATACCGCTCCACACCTCGTCGTTCATGGCGAGCCCTTTGCGCTCCATCTCCGTGCTGACGCCGCCGTCCATGATGACCGTTCTGCCGTTCGACAACCGTTCGTCCAAGCTCGCCATGTCCATCTCCTGACCACATCATTAGACGCCGACAATAACCGTGCGCATCGCCGCCAGCTAGTATAGGCAGGCTGGCCCGGCGCAGAACAATGACCGATAGCCCCTATGCAACGATCGACCGAGCTGATCCCCGCCCTCGCCGTCGCCGTGGCCGCGGCGGCCTGGGGCATCTACTGGCTACCCCAGCGCGCGCTCGAGGGCGCGGGGCTGACCGGCGGTTGGGCGACGCTTGGCCAATACCTCGTGCCCCTTGCGCTGATGGCGCCCGTCGCATTGGTTCGCTGGCGGCAAGGAAAATCGACCGGCGTCGACATGATCGTCATCGGTGTCCTGACTGGTGGCGCGATCGCCTGTTACGCCAACAGCTTTCTGTTGACCGATGTCGTGCGGGCGCTGCTGCTGTTCTACATCACGCCGGTCTGGGGCACGCTGATCGAATGCGCGGTTCACCGCCACCTTCCAACTCGCGCGCGCTGGGTTGCGCTTCTCCTGGCACTTGCCGGGTTGTGGGTCGTGTTTGCCGAGGACACCGGCATCCCATGGCCGCAGAATGCCGGCGATTGGCTGGCACTGACCGGTGGCTTGATGATCGCCGCCGGCGCGGCGCGCCTGAACGCGGTCAAGCCGGCCGGCATGTTCCCGCAGTTGTTCGCCTACTTTCTCTATGGCTCGATCATCGCCGGCGTCCTCGCCTGGCTGCTCGGCGCGCATCTGGGACCGACCCCGAGTGGCGGAACCATGCTTGGCGTGTTGCCGTGGTTGATCCTCCTTGCGCTCCTCTTCCTGATCCCGTCGAACGCGATCTTGTTGTGGGGCGCGACGCGGATCAGGCCGGGCATGTTCGGTATCCTGATCCTGTCGGAGATCATTGTCGGCATGGTCAGCGCGGCGTTGTGGGCAGGTGAAGCGTTCGGCTGGCGGGAAATCGTTGGTGGCGCGCTGATCCTTGCCGCCGGGACACTTGAGATCATGTGGGCTCGGAATCGGGGCGGCCAAGACAGTCGATCGCCGCACCCCGGGGCGGGCCTGCGCTGATATCGCCGACCGTCGACGGACAGGCCGAGCAGATGAGTACGATATCCATCTCGGCTTGAAGCTCGACATAGTCGCCGGGCTCCGCCGCGGACGGTTCATCGGACAGGGAGCCATCCGGCGCCACCGGTGCGTGTTCAAAGAGGTTCCACGGACACGGCACATGATCCAGCGCGACACCGCGCACCGCCATGGCGGCCTTCAGGTTGTCCTCGCAATTGGGATGAGTGTTGGGGGCGCCATAGAACACGTTGCTGGGCGCGCTGCATGCAGCATGCAGCGTATCGTGGATACCGGGCGACGTGTCGTCGGTGATGGTCAGGATCGGCCTGAACTGATTGGTGACAAGCGTATCACCCGGTTTGAACAGGATGCGATAGGTCGCCGAGCGGCTGTGTTCCATCGAGAGGTGCTCAGCCAAGTCGTCGGCTGCGAAGGCCCAGGTATCAACGACCTGGTGACCCTCCACGTTGACGATCCGCACACGCTCCCCGAGCTCTAACGCGATCGCTCGTGCTGCGCCGGCAGGAAGGTTGATGCGCTCAGCCATACCCCAACTGTGGCATGGCCCCGTGCGGGTCGGAAGAAGATTAAGCCTCTGTCAAGCGGCAGCGCTTGTCGTCGCGAGGCCGACCCAGCCCTCTACAAAGCGCTCGGACCAACGTTGGATTGACGCTTCATAGACGGGCGCAAGCCGGACTTGTTCGTGCGCGCTCTGCACACCCATTCTGGCGAGGTAGGGCTCATCGGCCAGCGCCTCGTGGGTCACCGACGATAGCTTGTAGTCGGGATGAAACTGCAGGCCGTAGGCGTGGCGTCCGATGCGAAACGCCTGGACGGGGAACTGATGGCCACGCGCCAGCAAGGTCGCCTCGTCAGGCAGGGCGAACACACCTTCGTAGTGCGCCTGGTAGAAGTGGCTTGTCCCGGCGAAGAGGTCGACGCCATCCGGCGTCGCTTCGATCTGGTAAAAGCCAAGCTCGGTCAAACCGTCGGGGCGCGCCATGACCTTGCCGCCGAATGCGGCCGCCAAGAGCTGCGAGCCCATGCAGATGCCGAGGTAAGGCATGCCAGCCTCTACCGCATCGCGAATGAAATCGATCTCGCGCGCCACCCAGGGATGCGCGCCGGGTTCGCCCGCGTGGCCCTCATCACTGCCACCGACGATCATGGCGGCATAGCCGTCGATCGAAGCCGGCAGCGGATCACCATGGGGATGACAGAGATACTCGATCTCATAGTCGCGCGCGCACAAGACGTCCGCGATGCGGCAGTCGGTCCAGGCGGGGTTGTGGATCAGGTAAAGGACGCGGCGTCGGCTCGACATGATTTCCTCGGTTTCACGGGCAGCAAATATCTTTCCGTGAGGTTAGCCGAGCCGTCACCTGAATCCAGTTTCTAATTCTAAGCGGACGCCTGAATTCACTTCACCATTGTGAGCCACTTACGCCGCGCTCAAACGTGCCAGCGCGTCACGCAGGCGGTCGCGGGTTTGGCACGCGCTCTGGCTCCGCTCGCGTTGCTCCTCGACCACCTCTGGCGGCGCTTTGGCGAGGAACTTCTCGTTGCCGAGTTTCTTGTCGTAGCCCTTGATCTCGCCCTCCAGCTTGGCGATCTCCTTTTCCAGCCGTGCGCGTTCCTGGTCAATGTCGATGACATCGGCCAGCGGTAGCAGGAGGGTCGCCTCATCCAACACGCCCTGGATCGAACCCTTCGGCGTCTCGTCGCTCGCAGTGACGGAGTCGAGACGCGCCAGACGAAGGATCAGGTCGCGGTGACGTTCCAGCCGCGCGGCGGTCTCTGCCTCCATGCCGCGCAGCAGCGCCGGGATCTTGGCGCCGGCCGGCACGTTCATCTCGGCGCGCAACGTGCGAATGGTCGAGACCAGGCGGACCACCCAGTCCATCTCCGCCATCGCAGAGTGATCGACAAGGCCGTCGTCGTAGTCGGGCCAGGAGGCTTTGATCAATTGATCGCCACGCCCTTCGCCGCCCAATTGACCCCACAGCTCCTCGGTCACAAACGGCATGAAGGGATGCAGAAGAAGCAGCAGTTGATCGAGCGCCCACGCGGTCGCCGCCCGCGTTTCGGCAGCAGCCTCGGCGTCGTCGCTCGTCAGGATGGGTTTGGTGAACTCAAGGTACCAGTCGCAGAACGTGTTCCATGTCGACTGATAGGCAGCTTGCGCGGCATCGTTGAAACGGTAGGCATCAAGCGCGCCGTCGATCTGCATGCGCAGCTTGACCATTTCGCCGACGATCCAACGGTTCACCGTTTCCTTGCACGACGCCGGATCGAACGACGGGTCGGGAACGCAACCGTTCATTTCGCAATAGCGCGCGGCGTTCCAAAGCTTCGTCGCGAAGTTGCGGTAACCCTCGACCCGCTGCTTCGAGAGTTTGATGTCGCGGCCTGGCGCGGCGAGTGCGGCAAGCGTGAAGCGCAGCGCGTCGGCGCCGTATTCGTCGATCAAGTCCAAGGGGTCGATGATATTGCCCTTGGACTTCGACATCTTCTGGCCCTTCTCGTCACGGACCAGCGCGTGGATGTAGACGGTGTGAAACGGCACCTCGCCCATGAAGTGCAGCCCCATCATCATCATGCGGGCGACCCAGAAGAAGATGATGTCGAAACCGGTGACCAGAACGTCGGTCGGATAGTAGCGCTTCAGTTCCGGCGTTTCGTCGGGCCAGCCCAAGGTCGAAAACGGCCACAGACCCGACGAGAACCAGGTGTCGAGAACGTCGGGGTCGCGCTCCAGCGTGACCGTCTTGCCGTAGTGCTCGGCGGCGGCGGCGCTGGCTTCCTCTTCGCTGTGGGCGACGAAGATCTCACCGTCCGGTCCATACCAGGCGGGAATCTGGTGGCCCCACCAGAGCTGGCGCGAGATGCACCAGGGCTGGATGTTGCGCATCCACTCGTAATAGGTCTTGGTCCAGTTCTCCGGGACAAAACGCGTGCGCCCCTGCTCGACCGCCTCGATCGCGGGCTTGGCCAGGGTCGCGGCGTCGACATACCACTGTTCCGTCAGATAAGGCTCGATCGGCACGCCGCCGCGGTCGCCATAGGGGACCATGTGCACGTGGTCCTCGATGCCGGCCAGCAGCCCTTCGGCCTCCATGTCCTCGACGATCTTCTTGCGCGCCTCGAACCGGTCGAGGCCGTGATACGCGTCGGGTATCTCATCAACAGTTATCGGTCCGACGACACCATCTTGACCGCCAATGTAAGCAAGGCCACTTTCGTCGTAGGCCGTGGGACGATCGGGAAAATCTGAGAACGAACTGCTGACAATCCGCCCTTCTTTGTCGAGCACACTGATCATGTCGAGTCCGTGGCGCTTCGCGACCTCGAAGTCATTGAAGTCGTGCGCCGGCGTGATCTTGACGGCGCCGGTGCCCTGTTCGGGATCGGCATAGTCGTCGGCGACGATGATGAGCTTACGCCCGACCAGCGGCAGCACGGCGTGTTTGCCGATGAGATCCTTGTAGCGTTCGTCGTCGGGATGCACCGCAACGGCGGTGTCGCCCAGCATCGTCTCCGGCCGGGTTGTCGCAACGGTGATGAAGCGGTCTTCCTGACCATCGATCGGATACTTGAAGTGCCAGAGGTGGCCGTTGACCTCCTGCTGCTGCACCTCCAGATCGGAGATCGCCGTCAGCAGTTTCGGATCCCAGTTGACGAGGCGTTTGTCCTTGTAGATCAGCCCCTGCTGATAGAGGTCGACGAAGACCTTCAGCACGGCCTTCGACAGTCCCTCGTCCATGGTGAAGCGCTCGCGGCTCCAGTCCGCCGACGCGCCGAGACGGCGAAGCTGGCGTGAGATCAAACCGCCGGACTCCGCCTTCCACGTCCAAACCCGATCGATGAACGCGTCGCGACCGAGGTCGCGGCGGTTGGTGCCCTCGGCCTCCAACATGCGCTCGACCACCATTTGTGTCGCGATGCCCGCGTGGTCGGTGCCTGGCTGCCAGAGTGCATCACGGCCACGCATGCGTTCTCGCCGGATCAGGATGTCCTGCAACGTGTTGTTCAGCGCGTGCCCCATGTGCAGGCTGCCCGTCACGTTGGGCGGCGGGATGACGATGGTGAAAGGCTCGGCGTTGTCACGCCCGCCGATGGCGAAGCTGCCGGCCTTGTCCCAGCCTTCATAGAGCTTCTGTTCGACGCTTTGCGCGTCGTACGTCTTGTCCAACATCACTTCATCCCAATGATAGAGAACGGCGCCGCCCGGTTTCCCCGGCGGCGCCGCTTTATAGACGATCTATTCGAAACTTCAGCGTAATCAGTCGTCCGCAGGCCGCCGCGACAGGTACCGTACCTCGCGCTCGACGATCCGCTCGACAATCGCCGGCAGATGCTCGTCCAGCCACTCGCGCAGCATCGGCTTCAACAGCTCCATGGCCAGGTCTTCGACCGGCCTGCCCTTCGGCACGTCGCGCATGGGATCGGGATCGGACGCCTGGACCAGGTTCGACAGCGCGGAAGCGGCCGACGTGGCGGCGGATTGCGACATCAGGCGGTCGTCGGATTTATCGGGTGATTGTGCCATGGTTGTGTCTGCTCCGCCGTCGGCGGTCTCCTCGTTTTCCTGGGTCTCGTCTACGTCTGACGGGATGGCCAAGGCATCCTCGGCCTCGTCGTCCAGCTTGGTCTCAAGTACCAGAACATCGCCGTCGTCGGAGTCATCGTCATCACTATCCGACGCATTCGCATCCGACCCGACAGCTTCACCGGCGGGTTCATCACTGACCACCTCGGTCAGTTCCAAAACGTCGTCATCGTCGGAATCGTTGGCGGCAGCCGCAGCGGGAGTATCCCCGCGCGCCGCGGCCTTGTCGTCGTCATCAACGATAATCCGACGGATCGAGGCCAGGATGTCCTCCATCGAGGGATCCTGCCCACTGGGTCGATTCGCCATTAAACCTCGCTTTTCAGGCCTGCGCTGCACTCGACGGGGTCAAGGTTACCGGTGCCGCCCTTCTGCGGCAATGCCTCACTCACTCCTCAACCTCAAGGCCACCCCAGCCCCACCATGAGTCACGCGCCTCGCGATAGTACGCTTCAACATCATACAATTCTACCGGAAGCTGTAGACGCTCGGCGGTTAGACGGCCGATAGCCGATTGAACGGCATAGCTCGCGACCACTTCGTCGCGCTGGGCGTTCACCAGGTCAACCTGGCTCTCGAACAAGGCCTGCTCGGCATCCAGGATGTCCAGGACGGTTCGTTCACCGACTTCTGCCTCGCGCTGGGTGCCTTCCAACGCGATTTCGTTGGCCGCCACGCTCTCCTGAAACGCCGAAATCTGCGCGCGCGCCGTGATCAGGTCTTCCCATGCGGTGATCACGTCCGCCAGAACTTCCCGGCGCGTTTCGAACACCTGTTCGCGCAGCTGATAAACATCCTGCTTGGCTTGGCGGATCTCCGACGAGGCGACGCCTGCCTGATACAGTGGCACCGTGACCTCCGCCATGATCGTCGCGACATCCTGGCGGTCGATGGTGGTGCTAACGTCGTAGTTGCGTGTGTAAGACCCGACCAGATCGACGTCCGGCAACAGATCCGCTTCCTCGACGTCGACACCATCGATTGCCGCGAGTTCGAAAAACTGGGCTGACAAGATGTCGGGATGTTCAGTCTCGGCAATTTCGGACGCTTGGTCGCTGGTCGCCGGGATCCCAACAAGCGGCCCCGGGTTTGACAGTTCGGCGGGTGGACTGCCGATGATCTCTTCATAGTCTGCACCGGCGGACGCCAAACTGCCTTCCGCCGCCAGGCGATCGGCAACCGCGGTCGCCAGGCTGGCCTGGGCTTGCGAGACGTCCGTTCGGGTCACCTCGCCAACCCGAAACTGGTCCTGCGTAGCCTGCAACTGGCGCTCCAGGCGGCTCTCGTTGTTGCGGTTGAGCTCCAAGACTGCACGCGCCAAGACAACATTCATGTAGACGGTGACCACATCCAAAAGGACTGTCTGCTCCGTCGACAGCAGTGACTGCCGTTGCGCGTAGATCTGGTTCTCAGCGACTTTCGTGCTCGCCTCGGTCTCGCCGCCGGTATAGAGCGGTTGGGTAATCGTCAGGTTGAGCGAGTTGGGATTGGATGAGTCCCAAGATGTGACGTCGGTTTCCGTCCATTCTTGTGTCAGATCGCCGGTGGCCGTCACGGTCGGTCGGTATCCGCCGAGTGCCTGCGCGATGTTCTCGTCGACTGAACGCAACTGGGCACGTGCCGCCATCAAGGTCGGGTTGCTCAGGTAGCTCTGAACCAGCGCCTCTTCCAGAGACTGTGCATGCAATGGCACCGCGCTTACCACCAAGGCCGCGCCTGCCGCCAATCCGGCATACACGCTTCTGAACACAACGTTCATCGGAAAACTCCCAAAGCTGCGTCGAGATCGTTGGTGGTCAAAAAACAAACTCCGGTTTACGCGCGAAACATGTCAGCGATGGCACCTGTGCGTCGAACAGGACACGGCTTGATACGACGTCGCCGCTGCGCTTGATCAATGTCGCCTTGCCGACACCGTCGTCATCAATCACCGTCACCAGCCGACCGCCGGGCGCAAGCTGGCTTGTGATGGCTTGCGGCACCTCACCACAGCGGCCTTCGATCAGAATAATCGCATAGGGCGCCTGCTGGGGGTATCCCTCGGTCAGGGATCGTTCGATGACGGGCGCGTTATCAATGCCCAGCGCCGACAGGTTTTTTTCCGCCGCGGCAACAAGCTCCGCGCGATCGTCGATACCGACAACGGTCTCGGCCAGTTGCGCCAACAGCGCGACCGCGTATCCGGTCGTGCAGCCGACCACCAGCGCGGCGTCGCCCGGCCCGACATCGGCGGCCTGCAACAGACGCGCCAAGACCATCGGCTCGGTCATGTAGCGGCCGCCGCCCAGGTGCAGATCCTCATCGATATAGGCAACGCTCTTAAGCGCTTCCGGCAGGAAAGCTTCGCGCGGCACGGTTCTAAGAGCCTCGATCAGGCGCTCATCCGTCACCTTGTTGGTGCGGATCTGGCATTCCACCATGTTTTCCCGTGCCTGATCGAAATCGAGCATGAATTCTCCGTCAACCGGTCCTGCGGCGCTTTATAGGCCTAGATCCCCATCGGCACAAACGCGAACAAAGGGAAGTGTGAGCGCTGTTGACCGGGAGCCAAGCCGGGCCTATGACAAGCGCCGCTCGTTCTGACCCCAAGGCCCGGTGGCAGAGTGGCTATGCAGCGGACTGCAAATCCGTTTACATCGGTTCGATTCCGGTCCGGGCCTCCACTCACCACATCCGCCAATCCTGTTGCCGCCAGGCGACCCGCGCCTTAGCCGTCGGTCGGCCCGGCTGCATGACGCCAACTCAGTCGGTTCAGTCATTGGCCATCGCAGGAACATGACAAAAACAACTCATGGATTCATACTCCAAAAGTAGTAATCCTTATTGATAGAGAATGAGGATTGTGTATGGTTGCTGCGTCGCGTCGACGGCAATCCAGAGCGTGAACAGGGTTCCCGGCCACGCGATGTTGATAAACGTGGTATTAACTTAGGGCCGGTTTTAGGACCGGCCCCTTTTTCTTTTTAAATCATACGACTATGACCATTTCTTACAGCAGTGCGGTAAGTATGGCTCGCTCAGATAAGTTGAACACGTTCGACTTCTTGTGTTGTCGGTAGCGGAATCGATCTTTTTGCGGGGTAACAAACGGGGACGCGGTCGGGCTTGGCGGCGCGCCATGAGACCCGGCAATGCCACACGTCCGCGTTCGACCGCAGGCAAGCCGCATCGACGCTCGATGACAGCAGACTAGGGCGTTTCGCTTTGCCTGCCGCGCACCCGCTTCAGGGTTTCCGGCACGGTCAAGGTGGCGACGAAAGAGATCAGGGCCATCACCATCAGAAGGTAGACCGGCGCGTAATCGTCACTGGTCCGCTCGACCAGATAGGTCGCGATCAGCGGCGTCAACCCGCCGAAGACACCATAGGCAATGCCGTTGCCGATGCTGATCACCGTGCAGCGCACACGCGGCGACAAGATTTCGACCATCATCACCGCATAGACCGCCCAGCCGACCGCGAACAGGACGGCGAAGGTGAGTTGTCCGATGATGATGTAGATCGAGTTTTCGTGGTGGATCAGCCACCAAAGCGGCAGAGCGAGCACGCCCGTGCCGACGGCCGCGAAGATCGCCAACGGCTTGCGGCCGATCTTGTCGGAAAGCAAGCCGGCAAACGGGGTGACGACCAGAATGCCAAACAGCGCGAGCGTGTTGATGTCCAAGGCCTTGGCGGTCGAGACGTGCATGCGCGACGTCAGATCGTTGACCGCGTAGACATAGGCGACAAACCAACCGACACCGGTCATGACGATCATGCACAGGTAGATGAAGATCGTCTTCCACTCGGTCCGCACGGCCTCAACAACGGGCGAGCCGTGCTGAGCCTCGCTATCTTCCATGGCTGGCGATTCTGTGATGCCGGCGCGGTAGTAAAAGCCCAGACCGGTGATGATGACGCTGAGCAGGAACGGCACACGCCAGCCCCAGGCATCGACCTGGGCCTCCGTCAGCAAGGAGCTGACGAGCGCGCCGACCCCCGATCCCAAAATCAAACCAACGAACTGGCCGAAGGTCGACCAACTGGAGACGTAACCCCGGCGTTCGACAGGCGCATGCTCGATCAGGAACACCGTTGAGGTCGAGTACTCGCCGGCGACCGCGAAGCCCTGAAGCAAACGCAGCAGGACAAGAGCAATCGGCGCCGCCACGCCGATCGTGTCGTAGCCAGGCAACAGACCGATGCCGACGGTCGCCGCACCCATGACCGAGATGACTAGGGTCATCGCCGTCTTGCGTCCCAGCTTGTCGCCGATATGGCCGAGCGCCAGCGCGCCGATCGGGCGCGCGAGATAACCGGCGGCAAACGCACCGAACGCCGATAGAAGTGAGGTGAAGGGATCATCGGACGGGAAGAAGTGGCGTCCGATGATGACGGCGAAAAACCCGAAACAGCCGAAATCATACCACTCGAGCACGTTTCCCAAGCCAGCCGCTGCTATTTTGGTTTTGATTCCCTGCGGCTTTGCCGAACCGTTCATCCCTGCCCCATGCTCCAGGGCGAGATCACTCTCGTGCCCCATTTTCATCATGCCGCACGAGGCGGCAATCGACAGCTTCTACGGCCGCCGTTTCGTCCGGCGCAGTCCCGTCAGACGCAACCCTCGATCACCGGACGCAAGACGTCCGACGCCTCGCCATAGCCGTGAAGTTCAACGGTCGATCCAGCCGTATGGCGCCGCACGCTCACATAGTAGAGATCGCCGCCGCCCATGACTTTCGCATTGTCGGGGCGAACCTCCGCGTACTCTCCCGGCAAGAGCGGCAACTCATAGTGCATCTTGCCCTCCAGCGACCCATCCATCGCCGGCACCAGGCACGCCGATGCGACGTCGACCGACGATGCCGTGACCCAATAGTTCACCGGCGGCGGCTCATAAGGCTGCTCGCTGGCGCAAGCCACGAGCGCGAAGGCGCTTAGAATGGTCGCTGCGATTGACCGGTGGGTCATGGTCGGCCCCCTGGGACTGCTGCATCGGCACCGTTGCCTCATCTGAGTCTTCCACTGATTCCAAGCATTTATCAAGCAACACATTGACCGTGTGTGCGATCGGTCATGAATGCCCTGGTTTGCGATTAACTGAAACTGCAAGATGGCGTTACCGCCGATCGTAATCCGCCGCCGAGTTCCCGTTGCTGGTATCTGCCAAATCGCGTTCGATCGCCATTCTCGCGCTTGCCGAGGTCCTGGCGATGGCCTTGTGGTTTTCCGCCTCTGCCGTCGTCCCGACCTTTGTTCTGGAGTACGGCCTGACCGGCACACAGGCCTCGCTTCTAACCAGCAGCGTGCAGATCGGCTTTGTCGCGGGCACGCTGGCAAGCGCCTTGCTGGCACTGGCCGATCGTTTCGATCCACGGCGCTTCTTCATGGCGAGCTGCCTGATCGCCGCCGCCGCCAACGCGCTGATGCTGGTCGTGCCGCCCGATACTGGCTGGGTTCTGGTGCTGCGGTTCATTACCGGCGCGTGCATGGCGGGCGTCTATCCCGTCGGCATGAAGCTTGCCGCGAGCTGGGCCAAGGGCGATCTCGGCACCCTGGTCGGCATTATGGTCGGCGCGCTGACCCTGGGATCGGCCGCACCGCATCTGTTCAACGGGTTCGGCGGCGTCGATTGGCGTTTCACTATTGCCACGGCGTCGGTCGCCGCGGTAGCCGCGGGACTTCTCATCAGGTTCTTCCAACCGGGTCCGAACCTCGGCAAATCACCGAAGCTCGACCCCAGACTCGCGTTCAAGGCATGGACCGTGCCGTCCTTGCGCCTGGCTAACCTCGGCTACCTAGGTCACATGTGGGAACTGTATGCCATGTGGGCGTGGCTGATCGTTTTCCTGAACGCCAGCTTCGCGATCAATCCAGGCGGGTCCTCGGCATCGGGTTGGGCGAGTTTCATGACGTTCGCCACGATCGGCGTGGGTGGCGCGTTGGGGTGCCTCGCCGGCGGCGTGATTGCCGACCGCTGGGGCCGCACACTGCTGACCTCGGCAGCCATGACGCTAAGTGGCGCCTGCGCGATTGTCATCGGCTTCCTGTTCGGCGGCCCACCGGTAGTTCTGATGCTGGTCTGTACGGTGTGGGGCTTTGCCGTGGTTGCGGACTCCGCGCAGTTTTCCGCCAGTGTGGCCGAACTCGCCGAACCGGAACTGGTCGGCACCATGCTGACGGCCCAAAATTGCGGCGGTTTTCTTCTGACACTCATCACCATCCAGCTCGTGCCCTGGGTCGTCGACCTGGTCGGCTGGCAATACGCTTTCATGTTTCTGGCAATCGGTCCGGCGGCCGGCGTTATCGCCATGCTGCGGCTTAGGGCGCACCCGGACGCACGCAAGCTCGCCGGTGGCCGTCGATGATTAATCTGGCGCCCGCTAACGCATCGCGCGCGATACCGTTGAAGGGCGAAACGCGGGCGCCAGCTTGACGCCGCGCAACAGGCCTCTGGGGCGAAAGTAGATCTGCCGCGCCGCCTCGGCGAACCACGGCGTCTTCAACATCATGTCGACGAGACGGTCGCCGACCACGTGATCCATCGCGCGGCGCATCATGAGTTTGGCGCCGTAGCCCGGATACTCGCCGGCAAGGACCCGGCTGGGTTCAGGTCCATGATCGAGAAGATGGTCGCTGACCGCTTGCGCGGCGCGGCGCCCAAAGCGGAAGGCGTTATAGATACCGCCGCCGGTCAACGGCGAGACCAGACCGGCCGCGTCGCCGACCAGCAGGACACGGTCGGTGGCGAACGGGCGGACCGGACCGCCGCATGGGATGAGGCCGGCGCGCCGTTCGAACACCTGCGACGTATCGATGCCGCCGATCTGGTTCATCATGGCGAGCGCCGCCTCGAGATCCGGTTTGACCCCACGTGCCGCGGCCAAACCGACCTGAAGCGTTTCGACACCGGGCACCGCCCAGGCGATGTAGCCCGGCGCCAGTTGCCGGTTGAGCACGCAATGCAACAGATTGGGCGCCATACCGCCGTCGAGCGGAACATGCGCTTCGATGCCTTGCAGAAACTGATTGTTCAGGCCCAATCCGAAAGTGCGTGCGACAGCCGATCGCGCGCCATCGGCACCGACCAGATAGCGGGTCGTGATATCGATACCGCGCAGGCGAAGACCGTCCTCTTCGTAACAGGCACCGCGGTAGGACGTGCCGTAGCACAGCTTGGCGCCGGCCATGGCCGTATCCAGCGCCAGCCAGCGCAACAGACGCGCTGTGTCGGTCGCCAGGAAGTAATAGCCGGGCTCGGCCAGATCGATGGAAGCGAGTGACGGACCATAGAGGCGAACGCCGTGGATGCGCCGCACCACATCGGGTGGGAGATCGATCTCCTCAGCGGCTTCCTTGACCAGAATGCCGGTGGTGTGGACCGCAGCGCCGGGTTCGCGGCGGCGGTCGATGACGGCGACCTTCAGGCCGCGCATGGCCGCCGTGCGCGCGCAAATCAGGCCGGCGAAACTGCCGCCGACCACGACCAGATCGTAATCCGTCGTCATAACTCCCCTCTCCCTCCGTCAGCCCCTCACGCCACAGACTCGCCAACCAAGATGGCAATTTTCGGACCTGACGGCCAGCGTTGCGGGCTCCGCCGGCCATTGAACAAGCAGGGCGAAACCGTTATGCGTCCCCTGCCCGCCAACCTCTCAGCATCGGCCCTATGCTTACCCTTGGGATCCACCCCGGCTATCACGATGCAGCCGCAGCGCTGTTCGACGGCTACCGCCTGGTGGCGGCGGTCGCGCGTGAGCGGCTGACCAGGCGCAAGGGTGACGGCCGGGGCGATGTACCCGTTGACTGCGTAGACGAAGTCTTGGCGATCGCCGGCGTCACGCGGCGCGATGTCGATGTCGTCGCCAGCACCCGTTCTGCGCTGCCGCAAAGCCTCTACACGCACTTCCGCGGCCGACGCGCCATTGAAGGGCGCGTACGCCAGGCCCTGGATGCGGAGAAGCTACGCTTTCTGGCGCTCGAGCTGCGCCGCGCCGACAGCGTGAACGCGCTCGGCATCATCGATCGCGCGGCCTTGCTGGACCGCTATGGCTTTCGCGACAACGTGGACCTTTTCTTCGTCAACCACCACGAAGCTCACGCCTTGCCGGCGCTGTTCTTCACCGACTGGGACGAAGCCCTGCTCTATACGGCCGACGGCGGCGGCGACAACGTGCAGTACTCCATGCGCGGTTTCCGAGACGGCGGGCTTCAGACGCTTTATGGCGGCGACGAGGAACTGCTGCGGCCCAACCGCATCGACAGTCTGGGTTTGGCCTATGGCTACTGTACCCAGGCGCTGGGTTGGAAGATGAACCGGCACGAAGGCAAGCTGACCGGGCTCGCGGCTTATGGCGAACCCGTCTGCTTTGATCAGATGGCGCAACAATTCCACGTCAACCAGAACGGCGAGATCACCAGCGACTTCGGCAGCTATGCCGAGATGAAGACCTTCCTGGCGGGCCTTGCCGAACAGTTCAGCCGCGAAGACCTGTCGGCATCGATCCAACAGCTGTTGGAGCACCATGTTCTGGGATCGGTTCGGCGATTCCTGACGCGTTTCCCGGCCCGGCGTCTGGGCCTGGCCGGCGGAATCTTCGCCAATGTCAGGCTGAACCGGTTGCTCGCCGAAGAGACCGATGTCGATGAGGTCTTCGTCTTCCCGGCGATGGGCGATGATGGCCTGGCGGTCGGCGCCTGCCTGGATGCCCTGCGCGAACGAGACGGCTTTGGCCATTGGCTCGATCAGCGCTATCGGCTGGATGACGTCTATCTGGGGCGGGACCACGGCGACGCGATCGACGCCGCGCTGGGAAGCACGCCCGGCGTGACGGTCGATCCGGGCGATCCGATCGCCGCGGCGGTCACGCGCCTGACCAATGGTCAGGCCGGCGCCATCTATACGGCACGCATGGAGTACGGACCGCGGGCGCTCGGCGCACGCACGATCCTGGGCAACCCCAGCGATGCAACCATCAATGATAGCCTTAATCAGCGGCTGGCCAGGAGCGAGTTCATGCCGTTCGCGCCGGTCGTCGCGGAAGAGGACGCCGGCGAGGTCTTCGAAGTCGGCGACCTCAACCGCTACGCCTGCCGCTTCATGACCATCACCTGCGCGGTCAAGCCGGCCTGGCGCGAGCGCATCCCCGCCGTTGTCCATGTCGATGGCACCGCGCGGCCCCAGGTTATCAGGCGCGACACGAACCCGCTCTACTTCGACATTCTGCAAGGTTTCAAGCAGGCGAGTGGCCTGCCGGTGCTGATCAATACCTCATTCAACGTGCACGAGGAGCCGATTGTCGACACCCCGGAACAGTGCCAGCGGGCCCTGCTCGACGACCGCGTCGACTTTGTGGTCACACAAAAGGCCCTCTACCGGTTGGCAGAACGCCGTTAAGCAGTGACAATCATCGGGCGGGGGCCTGGAGGACGTGCCGGCGGTGTTGAGACTGTTGACTGTGGTGGCGATCGTCGTCCTGCTGCTGCCCCGCGCGGCGGCGGCGGAACGCACGGAGCTTATCATCGGCATCAGCCAGTTCCCGCCGTCGCTCAACCCCGTGCTCGACACCAGCCTGGCGCAGAGTTTCGTTCTGGGCATGACCCAGCGGCCATTCACCGTGTTCGACCAGGCCTGGGAGCTCGTCTGCCTGCTGTGTACCGGACTGCCCAGCTTCGAGAACGGCCGGGCGGTCAAAGAGACCTTGCCCGACGGCACGACTGGCGTCGCCGTCACGTACACGATCCATCCCGACGCGACCTGGGCCGACGGCACCCCGGTGACGACCGACGATGTCCTCTTTACCTGGAACCTCGGCCGCGAACCGGCCGCAGGTTTCATTGGTCAAGAGGGTTACAGCGATATCCTCACAATTGACGTTAAGGACAAAAAGACATTCACACTCCATGTGAATAAACTCGACTATCAGTATCAATCTCTTAATGGATTTACGGTTCT